>JAGMDK010000081.1 GCA_023128695.1 Phycisphaerae bacterium | reverse complement strand
GAAGTGCCGTTTTTCAGGGACGACCTAGTAGCCAAAAGGCGTTGCATACGTTAAATATAGTGCTGCTCTTGTAGATGGGGCCTCTGTCATGGAGGCGTGTCGATGCTTGCGGCCCGATAGTGGGACTGCGCGGGCAGATAGCTGATGAACGGATGGCGACATGAAGACGAGATTGCCACGCCAAGAGTTCCTCGATGCTTTGACGGCGGTCGCCGCGGTGACCGGCGGTCGTACCACCAAGCCCATTCTGGGCTGCGTCAGAGTGGCGACCGAGGCGGACACCATTGAGCTGAGTGCCACTGACGGCGAGGCGGCGCTTCGCTTGGGCGTCGGTAGCTTCTCGGTCGAGGAGCCTGGCGAGACGGTGCTGTCGGCTGAGGCCCTGCTCGGCATCATTCGTGAGATGCCCGACGCCGAGATCAGAGTGGAGGCCGACGACAAATATTGCGTCGTCAGCGGCGAGGGAAGTGAGTTCAAGATATTTGTCTTTCCGACGGCCGACTTTCCCGCGATCCCAACATTTGGCGATGAGCCGGACCTGATCGTGGGAGGGAGCCAACTTTCGCGCTTAATCAACCTGACCGTTTACGCCGCCGCGCGCGAAACCGGCCGTTACGCGATCAACGGGGTGCTCTGGCAAAAACAGGGTAAGCGGCTCTACCTGGTGGCGACGGACGGGCGGCGTCTGGCACGAGCCGGGGGTGACATTATCGAGGCCAAGAGTGGGGATTTCGAGGTCATCGTGCCCTCCAAGGCGATGCACGCCTTCGAACGCGTCTTCGTCCCCGGCAAGGAGCGGGCCGAGTGGACCGTCGACATGCAGGTCCTGCCTAATCAGGTTCTGCTGCGGAGCGGAGAGCGGATGCTCTCGACCGCCTTGGTGGAGGGTAATTTCCCTAAGTATGAGGACGTAATCCCCAAGGATACTGACAAAGTCGCGCGGGTCAATCGCCAGGAGTTGTACAGCGCCATCAGGCGGGCGGCCTTGCTGACGAGCGATGAGGCGCGGGCGGTCAAGCTCTCCTTCGAGGCCGAACAACTCGTCGTCACGGCCCATTCGGCCGAGCAGGGCGAGGCCCGCGTCGAGGTCCCGATTGAGTTCGAGGGTCAGCCGGTGCAGATTGGCTTCAACGCCGCTTTTGTGAGCGATGCCTTGAAAGCCTTGACGTATGACAGCGTGAACATCGAGCTCAAGGAAAGTTTTCGTCCGGGGGTAGTTCGCGGCGAGGACAAGAACGAGTTCCTCTATGTCGTCATGCCGGTTTCTTTGTAGACCTTTAGCCGTCACCTGGTAGAGAGGCCGATGAAGGATGAAGCGGAGCAGTACCGCCTGCTGCTAGAAAATCGCCGGCCGCGGGGACCGCTTTCACTCGGCGAGCTCTCCCCACGAGCGCGGCTCTGGCTGAAACGCGGCCGGAACATCCGCTCGCCATTAGATGCGGTCGTCGGCCAGGCGGCCAAACGCTTGCGGCGGCAGCAAGCCGCGACAAAGGCCTGGGAACAAGTGGCCCAGCCGGAGTGGCTCCAGGAGGCACGGGTAGACGGAATCGCCGGTAAAGCCGGGGATATGGCGGTAATTTTGGTCAGCGGTTCGCCCCTCTGTTACGAGTTACGCCGGAAGAAAGCCACACTTGAGCGGCAACTCAGCAAGCTTGCCCCCGGCGTGAGACAGATGCGGTTCGTGGTCGCCGGGCAGTCTGATACGCAAGACGACGGTGTGGCGGATAGCAGTCCGCCGCAGAAGTAATGTAGCGTCCGGGCTCCGTCCCGGACGTCGTTGTAGAAGAGCGTTTTTCCCGCGTTCTACGGCCGGGACAGAGCCCGGCCGCTACATTTGCAAATCGGCATGGACTTTTGCGGCGGAGTGATAGGCGGGGCGACAATGTAACGGGTGGGATGGAGTAACTGAGGGGCAGTGTATCAGGGTGGCGGAGTAGCAGCCGGTGTCAGGCTATGACGCGAGCAAGGTGCAGGTGCTGGAGGGCACGGAGCATGTGCGCAAACGGCCCAGCATGTACATCGGCGATACCGGCCTGCGCGGCCTGCACCACCTCATCTATGAAGTCGTCGACAACTCCATCGATGAGGCCATGGCCGGTGTCTGCCGGAACATCAACGTCATTATCCACGACGACGGCAGCGCTAGTATTGAGGACGACGGCCGCGGCTTCCCCATCGGCATCAAGGAAGAATACGGCATGTCCGCCCTCGAGCTTTGTCTTACCAAGCTCGGGGCCGGTGCGAAATTCGACCACGATTCATACAAAGTCTCCGGCGGTCTGCACGGCGTCGGCGTGAGCGTGGTCAACGCGCTGTCCGAATGGCTGCGAGCCCAGACGCGGCGCGAGGGTAAGACCTGGTCCATGAGCTTCGAGCGCGGCAAGACCACCCACCCGCTCGAAGCCGTCGGTGAGGCCGAGGCAACTGGCACGCTGATTCATTTCAAGCCCGACGTCGAGATATTTCGCGAGTTGGATTTCCACTATGACACGCTCGCCAACCGACTGCGCGAGCTGGCGTACCTCAACTCAGGTCTGACGATCTTGATTACGGATGAGCGGACCGGGGCGTCTGAGACGTTTCGCTTTGAAAACGGTATCCGCGAGTTCGTGGAGCACCTGAATAAGGGCAAAGCCCCGCTGCACGCCCCGCCGGTGTATTTCACACAGGAGGACACCGAGCAGCGTCTGATCCTGGAGGTAGCGCTCCAGTACACTGACGCTTACAAGGAGACCATCCTCTCCTTCGTCAACAACATCAATACGGTCGAGGGTGGCACGCACCTCTCCGGCTTCCGCACGGCCCTGACCAGGACCATGAACTTCTACGCTCGCAAGAGCAATCTCATGCGGAGCAATGACCCGACGCCGCAGGGCGAGGATATCCGCGAGGGCCTAACCGCGATCATGTCGGTCAAGGTGCCGGAGCCGCAGTTCGAGGGACAGACCAAGACCAAGCTTGGCAACAGCGAGGTCGGCACATTCGTGGAAACGTCTGTCAACGACATGCTCGGCAGCTTTCTGGAGGAGCATCCGCCGGACGCCAAACGGATCGTCGGCAAGGCTGTGCAGGCGGCCCTGGCCCGTGAGGCGGCCCGCAAGGCCCGTGAGACGGCTCGCAAGAGCGCCCTGTCGGGCAGCGGCCTGTCGCGCAAGCTGGTCGATTGCTCCAGCCGCGACGTCGCTTCCACGGAGTTATTCATTGTTGAGGGCGATTCGGCCGCCGGCTCGGCCAAGGGCTACCGTGATGCCATGACACAGGCGATCCTGCCCATCCGCGGCAAAATCCTCAACGTCGAGAAAGCCCGGCTGCACAAGATCCTCAGCCACGAAGAGATTCTGGAGATCATCAAGGCCCTCGGGACGGGCATCGGCGAAGAGGACTTCGACCTCTCGAAGCTCCGCTACGGCCGCGTTATTTTAATGACCGACGCCGACGTGGACGGCTCGCACATTCGCACCCTGCTGCTGACGTTCTTCTTCCGGCACCTGCGGCCCTTGATCGACAATGGCGTGGTCTTCATCGCGCAGCCGCCGTTATATCAGCTCGCCAAGGGCAAGCAGCGCGCTTATCTCGTTGATGACGACGCCCTCAATGAGCGGCTGACTGCTCTCGGGTTAGGGCGCACCTCGCTGGAGCTTCGACGCCCCAACGCCGGCGTGCGCACGTTGGCCGGCCGCGAGCTGGAAGATCTGCTTCAACTCGTCGAGGAGATCGAGCACCACGCCAAGATTCTGGCCCGTCGGGGGATTCTCTTCCGCTCCTTCGTCGAGCGGCGTGACGCGAACGGGAGATTACCTGTCATCCGTGCATTATGTGGTGCGGAAGAGAGCTTCTTCTACGATGAAGCGGAGTTCGCCGCCTATCAGCGTGAGGTGACGACGAAGGGGTTGTCCGTCGTGAAGAACGAGCTTAGCGAGGCCCAGCATCTCCAGCGTTGCTTCGCCCGCTTAATCGACTTCGGCTGTGAGGTCGAAGACCTCTTCCTGCGTCGCGAGGAACAAATCACCGGCGACCTGTCACCCGCGGTTTTTGTCCTCGTCACCAGCCAGGGCGACGCCACCGAACTGGACAATCTGGCCGCCCTGCCGGCCGGCGTCCGCGGCCTCGGCGCCCGCGGCTGGGATCTCAAGCGTTTCAAAGGCCTCGGCGAGATGAACAAGGATGAGCTCTGGGAAACCACGATGAACCCGGAGAACCGCGTCCTGCGGAAAGTGATCGTGGGCGAAACCGAGGACGATCCCGAGCAGACCGACATCGACGCCGTCGAGGCCGACCGCATCTTCAGCATCCTAATGGGCGAGAACGTCGAATCCCGGCGTGAGTTCATCGAGCAGAACGCCATCCACGTCAAGAATCTGGATATTTGAAGAATACTCTGCAAACGAATGTAGCGGCCGAACCACCGGCTGGA
>JAGMDK010000080.1 GCA_023128695.1 Phycisphaerae bacterium | reverse complement strand
GGCTTCCAGCCGGTGGGACGGCCGGGACGGAGCCCGGCCACTACATCTTCCACCGGCTGGAAGCCGGTGCCACACGGAGTTGCCGGCTGGAAGCCGGTGCCACACGAAGTCACCGGCTGGAAGCCGGTGCCACACGGAGTTACCGGCTGGAAGCCGGTGCCACACGGAGCGGCCCGGCCGAGAATGATGCCGCCGCAGGTGCCGGGGAAGATGTTGCCGAAAGGGTCGATGTGGACGTGTTTGCTCTGGAGGACCTCGGCGAGGCAATTGTGGCCCTGAAACCTCTCCGCGGGGTAGCCGGGCAGGAGGGGCGCGAGTTTCTCTGAAGCGCGGCCGGTCAGGCGGTCCGAGTGGTGCTCCAGGGCCGCTTTGAAGGCCTGCTTCTTCGCGGCGGGGCTCAATTGTCGGGTGTTCACCGGGTTCTGGAAGAAGTCCCACCAGCGGACGATCACTCGGCCGGGACCGAACACTCGCCGAGCCATGGCGACGCAGCGTTGCACGCGGTCGAACGGCACGAACTCCTGGTGGAAGACATCGCTGCTGACGACGAGCTTTTGGGTGCCGAGGGCGTTCAGCAATTCGAGCCGGGCGCGGGTCAGGCCGTCGTCGGTCGCCCAGAAGGCATTGGTCTCCACTTTTTCCAGCGGCGTCAACCCGGCGTCGCGAGCCGTCCGAATGATCGACGCGAGCCGAACCCAGTCCCGGAACGGCTCCCCCCCCGCCAGGTGGATGCGCATGGTTTTGCCGTGGGCCGCCGCCAGTTGATCGAGGCTTCGCCACAGTGCCAGGGCCGTCTCGACGTCCATGTCACCGCCGCGGTTCGGCCCGGCGTGTACATAGCAGAACGCACATTTCGAGCTGCACCAATAGGTGAGCATCAGCCCGGCGAACTCCCAGACCGCCAGTTCCGTTACCGGCTCATGCTGGTCGGGACTCGCGTTGCTAGGGTCCATGCTCTGATTCTAAATGACCAAGCGCAATCTTGCGCCAGTTCGATGTGCGAAAGGCCGCGCGGGCTGAAGCCCGCGGCTCTTCATTGTCGCCCGATCGCGTACGGTGCTTTAGCGAGGGTTTCCGGATTTGGCCGCCGCCGTCGTCTTCAGACGCACCGAGCGGTTGCGATCACGCCGCGGGGAGTGCTCAGACCGGGTTTCACCCTCCGCCGTGACGTAGATCGCACGGCGATCACCCACGACCGGGCACTCAAGCTCGCAGATGCCGCAGCCGATGCAGAGGTCGGCGTCAACTCTGGGCACCTTTAACTCCAGCAGCAGCGAGGCCGCGGCCCCCGGCTCAGGTTGGCGGGCGAAGCGGTCTGCGATGGTCAGCGTATCCGCGTCGCTGTCGGCTATTCGGTGCGTTTCCGTCATCCCGTCCGCGTGCCGGACACGCAGGTGGTAGCGTGTGGTTTCGTCGCCCTTCCATTGGCCGCGCTCGAACTGAGCCGGCTCGCCGACCGCTTGTCCCACCTCTGGCCAAGTGCTCACTGTCACGGTGTTCTCCGTAGCGGATACGACCATCTTGCGACCGTCCCGCACCATCCGCATCTGGTATTCACCAAAGATCGCTTTGGGACTCGTGGGGCAAACCTCTTCGCAGACCACGCAGGGAACGTCTTGGCTATACGGCAGACAGCGGCTCACGTCGACGTGAGCGGTCCCGAGCCGGAGCGGGCCCTCGGCGGCAAACTCTCCCAGGCCCAGTTTCCGAGCGATCGATATCCGCTGAATCGCCCCGGACGGGCACACTACCCCGCACGCCGTGCAGTGCAATTGGCAGTGGCCCAGGCGGAAGTTCAGGATCGGCGTCCACAACCCTTCGAGGCCGCTCTCGAACCAGGCCGGCTGGATCACGTTAGTGGGGCAGACGCGGATGCACTGGTCGCATTTGAGGCAGCGCTCCAGGAACTCCAGCTCCTCGACCGCTCCGGGCGGGCGGATCACCTTGCTCGAAAAATCGCGTGTATTCCGCCCGGCGGTACGTACAAACGGGTAGAACAGCAGGCCGGTCACCGCGGCGAAAATAGCCTTCCGCCGGGAAACGTTGGGCCCGCTCACCTCGTGCTTCCGTGGCGGAAACAACGCGAAGCTAAGCGCGCCTGCGGGGCAGTCCTCGAGACAGTTGAAGCAAACGAAGCACTCCGCTTTACGGAGCCGCGCGTGCGGGTCGCAGGCGGCCTCGCAATGCAGCCGACAGCGGCCACAATCCTGACACTTGTCCGGATCGCGCTGAATCCGCCACCAGGCAAAGCGGCTCAAGACGCCCAAGAGCGCCCCCAGCGGGCACAGCACTCGGCAGAAGAACCGCGGGATGACGAGGTTCATCGCCACCAGGCCGAAGAGCAGAAAACCGATCAGCCACGCGCCCTGATGAAACCGCGGCTCACCCAACAGGCTCGGCGCCGGCATGGATAGCGCCGGGACAACGGCCCCCGTGAAGGACCGGTAGAGCAGACAGATCGGGTCGAGCAAGCCGATTTGCAGGCTGCCCAGCGCCGCCGCGACGAGCATGGCCGTCAGGATGTAGTACTTGACGTGCTGACTCCGGTGATAGCGGTTGGCCTCCGCGGCCGGCTGCTTTCGGCGGCGAAACAGCCACCCTGTAAACTGGTGCAATGTTCCGTACGGACAAATCCAATTGCAGAAAAAACGGCCCAGAAACAGGGTCGGAATCAAGATGATCAGCGACCACAGCAGCCCCTTATAAACCGTGTGGGTCGTGACGGCGGTGGCCAGGGCAACTAACGGGTCAATCTCCAATACCTTACTGACCCAGTATTGCAAGCCGGGGTGGCGGTCGAGACGCGCGCAGGTGGTCAAAAACACAAACGCCAGGAAGAGGCCGAACATCACTGTCTGCACGACGATCCGGACACTCGTGATCCGCAACATGTTCGGCCACATTTTTGATGCTCCGCGTTTGCTCATGCTTTGTAGAGGATGGCCAAGGCTCTGTCGCTCCGCAAGCCCGTTGGATTGTCGTGCTATTTATGAAACGCGGAAATAGTGCTCTGTCAACGCTGATTCGATGGATCATCGCGGATGGGCCACCCAGCCATAGTCGCATCGGTTTGCGCGTCGATGGGAATGTGTGCCACTGCTCTTGAGCAGTGTCTTCTCTAACCGGCGGTCGCTTGGGCACTGCTCAAGAGCAGTGGCACACACGCCGAGCGGGAGGGTGAGGCTCTCACGGGAGGGCGAGGCTCTCACGGGAGGGCGAGGCTCCTGCCGAGCCAAGGGCGCCGCGGCTCAGCGGGAGCTTCGCCCTCCCGTCTTCCGGAGCACAGCTCAGCGGGAGCTTCGCCCTCCCTTCTTCCGGAGCGCGGCTCAGCGGGAGCTTCGCCCTCCCTTCTTACGGAGCACGGCTCAGCGGGAGCTTCGCCCTCCCTACCATAGTAGCGTCCGGGCCCTGTCCCGGACGTAGTCGTAGGTAAGCGTTTTCCCGCATCCTACGTCCGGGACAGAGCCCGGACGCTACATTCGAGACAGAGCCCGGACGCTACATTCGGGACAGGGCCCGGACGCTACATTCGAGACAGAGCCTAGAATATCCAGGACATCTATGAAAGCCGCCTTTCACCATTTCCCGGCCTTTTCAGGCTCCAACGCGCGTAAGTCAAGTCCGCGCTCGTAGGCCGCGACGCGGTATTGGCAAATCTCGCGTACCGAGGAGGGATGATGCAGAACTTCTGAAAGCGACTGCGCGCCGACGCCCCAGACGCCGCCGCCGCGCACGATGACCACCTTGTAGTCGTGCAGGAGCCGCACCAGCGTCTCGACCTCCGTCTTGGGCGGGACCACCGGGATCACTAGATAGAAAAAGCTGCCCTCCGCGTCGATCGGCACGATCCTGTCGTTGGGGCGGCTCTCGCCGGGGTAGACGAAGTGGGCGAGGGCTTCCGCCTCGGGCACGTGGCAATGGGCGATCGTCTGGAAATTGCTCAGCTCGTAGATCGCCTTGTGAAGCGCCAGCTCCGGGGAATCGGCCGAATCCGCGGCCAGGGGCGTCCGCAAAAGGGGGCCCGAGATTTCACGCGGCATCGCGGCCTTCGGAGCGTACAACAGCGCAGCGATGCCCCGCACCGAGAGGGACCCCGTATGAAAGGGAGACAGGCGGGATTCAAAAATCCGTGCCCCGGCCTTGTAAAACTCCCGCACCAACTCTTCCTCTTCCGGAAAATCACAGCTCTGATCGTCCGCGATCGTGTATTCGTCGGGCGGATAGGAGAAGTGAGCGTCCGGCGCGGCCTGAATACCCGCTCGCAACGTTGCCACATCCACACCCACCCGCTCCGCCATCTGCACGACGTACCCGGAGTTGTCGGCGATGCAGAGCCGAAACAGGCCTTCCTCGATGGTGCGGGCCTTCGCAAAGGCCCCGTGCCCCTGGATCGCGGTGACCCGGTGGTCGCTGAGCCGCTGGGGTACGGTCTCCGTCATCTCCCGGGACCCGCTGGGCACGGCGAAGCGGTCCACGGGCACCAGACCGCCCAGGTGGTAATGGCCGAGCGGGTCCACCGGGATGAAAGGCGCGGGCCGGCCGGGCTTGTCCCCCTCGTCGAGCGTGACAAACGTGAGGTGTTTCGTATGCGCGTGCACGGAGGCGCTGACGCCTTCGAGCGCGAGGATGCGGGCATGGATGTCAGTCTCCGAGGAAGCCTTGTAGTATCCGTAATCGGTCCCCTCGGCGGGCAGGAAGCAGATGTCACTCGCTGCGAGGTCGCCCTTCTGTGAGCCGGTGGAGGTGATCACGAGCTGGTCGCGTCCCGTCTCCGGATTCTTCCAGCGCAGCGCGATGTTGCCGCTGTGGCTGTCCTCGAGGTCACACAGCAGCAGCGCCCGTCCCACGCTCTGAAAGCGGCGGATCAAGCTCTCATTGACTTTCCACTTACTGCCCGTCATGTCTGTCTGCCGTTGATTCGCAGCTTGCTCAGCAGCCCGGCGGTGGGCCGGCCCAGACGATCCCACCGCCGCGCTTCATAGTAGTCGCTCCGCAGTCGCGTAATCACCTCCCGCGAGACAACGCGCTGCTGCCCGGCCACGACAAGCGGCTCTGTACTGAAACGGGCCGGCAGCGTGTCGTCCTCCGGCGTTACGCCGGCCTCCAGATTGAAAAGCCGCTCCAGAGCGGCGATCCGATCCGCGATTTCCTCGAGCCGCGCGGTGGAAAAGTCCCGCCCCGTGACGCCGCTCGCCATCCGCGACCAGGGCTCCGTTCCAAAGGCATAGCCGGTAAAGCGGCAGATGCCCAGGCTGTCCTGGATCAGCCCGAGATTCTGCATGTTCCTGATGGCGATGGGCGACTGAAGCAGGCTGAACCGCGGGATCTCCTTGGCCCCGCCAAAGAACGCGAGCGAGACGGCATAGCCGCCGCGTAAGTGACACGCGCCGGTGGGCGAGGTCATGTAACCCAGAGCCTGCGTGTAGGACGCCCGCGGATCGTAAGCCGGAATCTCCAGCCCCTTGACCGTCATGGAAAGCTCGGGATGGTTGAAGTGCTTTGCCAGGCGCAGAGAACCCTCGGCGAGGATATCGCCCAGACCCTCTCGGAAGGCGATCCGCTCTACCAACTCTTCCAGAATGGCGTGGTTGCCGAACCTCAGCTCCAGCCCATTGGCCGCTGCCGGCGGGATGATGCCTTTGTCAAACAGCTCCATGGCACAAGCGATGGTTGTGCCGCAGCTCATGGTATCCAGGCCCAGCTCGTTGCAGCGGTAGTTGGCCAGCGTGACGGCTTCCAAGTCGTAGACGCCGCAATTCGGACCGAGCAGCGCGAGCGTTTCATACTCCGGGCCCTCGCCTTTCCGCGGGCCAACTTGAGTGTGACGCTGGCACGCCAGCGGGCATACGCCGCAGGCGCCGGGGCGGACCAAAATGGTGTCCCGCAACGCCTCGCCACCGGCGTTCTCCAGCTCTTCAAACGAATGCCGGTTGTCCTGGAAGTTCCGGGCGGGCAGCATGTCGATCACGTTGATCAGGCGGATCAGCCCGGACGTGCCCATGTCACGCAGCAGCCGCTTGGTGGTGGGTACGGCCTTGATCAGGTAGCGGGCCTGCTCCAGTCCGGACTGATACCTTTCGGGCTCCGTAATCGTGGTCTTCAGGTTCCCCCTCACCCGGATCGCCTTGAGCTTCTTGGCGCCCAACACCGCGCCCGGACCGCCCCGGCCGTAGGCCCGGTTCTTGTCGTTCATGACGGCCGCGAAACGCACCAGGTTCTCACCGGCCGGTCCGATGCACAGAACACGGCCGCGCTTGTTGCCCGCCGCCTCCGAGAGCAGCCGCGCGGTGGTTTCGTGCACGTCCAGGCCCCAGAGATGTTTCGCGGGAAGAATCCGCGCAGCCTCCGGCGTGATGTCGATCATGACCGGTTCGGCCGACGCGCCTCTGATAACCAGCACGTCGTATCCGGTGCTCTTGAAGACCAGGGCCCAGGTGCCGCCACTGTTGGAACTCCCGATGACACCGGTGAGCGGCGACTTGAAGACCATGTGACCCCGGCAGGAGGTGGGGGCGTTGGTGCCGAGCAGCGGGGAGGTCGCCAGGACCACGACGTTCTCAGGGCCGAGCGGATCACACGCGGGGTCGCTCGCAGCATAGAAAATGCGCGTCGCCAGCCCTCTTCCGCCCAAGTAGTCCTCGACCAGCGCGGGCTCAAGCGCCGTGACTTGGACGCCGCCGGTCGTGAGGTCGACCTCCAGAATCCGGCCGTGATATCCGTCGGGAAGACTCATATTGCTGTAGTTTCCACAATGGCCGCCGAGCCGGCCGCTCCGCCCAGGCCCGGCAAGCTGCCTGCCGGGATCATAACGAGACCAGGCCTTTCAGTCTCCCCGGCCCGCCGTGAGGCAAGCGTCAAGTCCGGCGGCTTCGTTCAAAAAGGTGCTACTCCAAACGTCCCCTTTTTCGGCGGACTGTTACAATAGCAGTCCGCCGGCCATACCGGCGAGGATCGCTTCATGACCGGGAAGATAGGTATCGATGGACCCGCTGAAAGGAACAACTGAGCCCTCTTGGGAGTTCGAACAGGGGCCGATACGACCGCCGAGCGAGGCTTACAGCCTCTTGATTCGTGTTACCAGGAATTGTCCCTGGAATCGTTGTACTTTCTGTCCAGTATACAAAGCAGTGAAGTTCTCAAGGCGCACCGTGGGCGATGTGAAGAAGGATATCGATCTGGTCTTCAGGCAGGTTGAGACCTTGCGTCAATTGGCTGACCGGTCCGGCCGTATTCCACAAGATAAGATCAAGGGTCTGGCCGAGAAGCTTGAACCGGGTGAATGGCAAGCCTTTACCGCGGCCTTTAACTGGTTCTGCGCCGGCGGTCTGAAATCCGTCTTTCTCCAGGACGCCGATACTCTCATTATCAAACCCCATGACCTTGTGGATATCCTGGTGCACCTGAAGCAGCGCTTTCCAGAGGTGGAAAGGATAACTTCGTATGCCAGATCACATACAATTGTACAGAAGAAAGACGCTGATCTGAAGGCCATCAGGGAGGCCGGCTTGAACAGGCTCCATATTGGCCTTGAATCGGGCTCGGACGAAGTGCTGGCGAGAGTGAGGAAGGGCTCTACCAGGGAAATCCACATTCAGGCCGGGCGCAAGGTGAAGAACGCGGGGTTTGAGCTTTCAGAGTACTACATGCCGGGCCTGGGCGGAAGAGAGCTGTCCGAGGTCCATGCCCTGGAATCCGCCGCGGCCTTGAACCTGATCGACCCGGACTTCATCCGCATTCGTACTCTGGCTATTCCCGGCGGAGCGCCGCTGCATCAAGAGTACAATGACGGCCGCTTTACCAAGTGTACAGATATAATGACGGCCGGTGAGCTGCTGACATTCATTGAAAACCTCGATGGGATCACTAGTATCGTCCGAAGTGATCATATCCTGAATCTATTTGAGGACCTGGAAGGTACTCTCCCGCGCGACCGGGAGCGGATGGTCGGCCTTCTGCGTACCTTTCTGGAAATGGGGCCGCGGCGCCAAAGTATGTACCAGGTTGGTAGAAGGCTTGGAATCCTCTCCCGGATCAGCGATATGGAAGATCCGGGCCGGATGGCCTTGGTTGAACAGAGTTGCCGCGCAATGAGAATCACGCCGGACAACGTGGATGAAATAACAGATGAGATGATGAAGAGGTACATTTGACGTGAGCTCCTCGTTTCGGGGCTGCTTGTGCCGTTTCTAGTAGTTATACTGTGCACCCATGACAACGCGATATTACTCAGCCGCCTGCCAGACTGATTTCCCCTGCCCCGAGTCCCGTGACGAGATCGCCGCGCGTACCAAGCGCATGTGTGAAATGATCGAGCAAACGATCACGGGCTACGAGCCGTTCTTCGACGTGCGATTGCTCGTTTTCCCGGAGTTCGCCCACGCGGCGCCCATCTACGACACCGTCGCGAAACTGCGGGAACACCTCGCCGTTGAGATTCCCAACGAGCACACGGACAGCTACGCCCGCCTGGCGGCCAAGTACGGCTGCTACATTCAGACCGGCACCTTTCTCGAACTCGACGCGGATTACCCCGACGCCGTCTTCAACACCACCGTCCTGGTCGGCCCCGGCGGCGTGCTGTCGAAGTATCGCAAGGTCAATCCGTGGCTCCCCTGGGAAATCCACGCCAGCCCCCATGATTTTCGCGAATACGACGCCGAGCCCTTTCCCGTCGTGCGGACGGAGATCGGCAACCTGGGCGTGGCGATTTGCTACGATTTTCTTTTCCCGGAGACCATTCGGCAGATCGCCTTCAACGGGGCAGAGGTCATCGCCCGCGTTTCAGCCTACATGCATCCCTGGGGCGCGCCGCCGCCGATGGATTGGTGGACGCTGTTTAACCGAGCCCGGGCGGTGGAGAACACGGCGTATCTCGTGGCCGCCAACCAAGGCGCCAGCCTCGCACACTATCCCCCCTTCTGTTGGCCCGGCGGCAGTATGGTGGTCGATTTCGACGGCCGCATCCTGGCCCAAACCGATCCCGGCCCGGGCGAAAAGGTCGCTGTGGCGCCCATCGATCTTGAGGCCCTGCGTGCCGAGCGGCAGCGGCGGACCGGGCACGATATGCGCTCCCACCTCCGCACCGAAATCCATACCTACTTGGGAAAATCGCGCTTCCCGGCTGCAACCGACGACGACCACCCCATCACCTGCGAGAACATCAAACGAAGAATCGAGCGTGCTCGGGAAACCAACCGCCACCAACCGTGATGCCGAGGCTCCTGCCGGGAGGGCGAGGCTCCCGCCGAGCCGCGGCTCGCCGGGAGGCTCGCCCTCCCATGGCGACGGACATTTTCTGAAATTGCTTTAGTCGTGATTTCGCTCGTTCGCGAAGATGATCAGTTGAGCGGGTGGCCCATCGCTTTAGGGCCTGTCGATTTAATGGAAAACGCTCCTGAAAAAGTGCTTTTGTGGCTATGTTACCCCATCAATACCCCAGGTACGGATGGTGCAAGACACCCTTTCGTGAGGTTTTGTCAAACTAAATCGACAGGCCCTTTAGCGTTGGGGGACACGAATGGCGCGATGATTCGTGTCCCCCAAGGCTGAAGCCATGGGCAACGCATCCTGAAGCCCGAACCATTTGGTTGCGGCCGCAAACCGCGCTACGTGAGGATTTCAAACGGCCCCTCGACCAGCTTCGGCGTGGTTTTCCGGCGAACCTGAATCACCTCCGCCAGGATGCTCACCGCCAGTTCCGGCACGGTCTTGGCGCCGATGGATACACCGATGGGAGTATGCGCCCGGGCGAGCACGTCTGGCGGCACGCCGGCCTGGGTCAGGGCGCTGAGGATGGCGTCGACTTTACGCCGACTGCCCATCATGCCGATGTACGCAGCCGGGCGGCGGAGCACTGCTGCCAGAGCTTGCTGATCGGATTTATGACCGCGCGTCACGATTACCACGTAGCAGCCGGCATCGAGCGGATAGTCGCGTAAGCTCTGGGCGACGTCGCCGACGATGAACTCGACACCCGTGTCAAAACGCCGCCGAGTGAGCATGTCCGCGCGGTCGTCTATTACTACCACGTGAAAATCCAACAAACCCGCCAGCTTGGCGACGGCCTGGCCGACGTGCCCCGCACCGGCGATCACGAGCGTGGGCGGCACCTCCAGATGCAGGCGATACTCCAGCCGCTTACTCTCATGCTCGACCACCAGCGAGAGCTGTGCCGGCTCACGCCGCCGGGCCGCCGCCAGCGCCTCCCTGAACGGCTCCAGTTGCGCCGCCGAACTTACCGGCGTGACGGCGATTTGCATCTGCCCGCCGCAGATCATGCCATCGGTCGCGTCGTGGTCGAGGGCGGTATTAAAGCGGACGGCACGGTTCTGCTTCAGCAACTCGCCCGCCTCTTTCTGCACCTGGATTTCGACCGGTCCGCCGCCCACGGTGCCGAGCGTGGTGCCGTCGGATTGCACGAGCATGGCCGCCCCCGGCTCGCGCGGGGTTGAGCCGGTGGTTTTCACGATGGTGCACAACGCCGCCGGCCGGCCGGCTTCGACGTCGGCCACGAGGGCTGCCAGGATAGGGACAAGTTCATTCATATGAATCGTATTCCATTGTGGCACCGGCTTCCAGCCGGTGAAACCACAGGCTGGAAGCCTGTGCCACATACGGCCGGGACAGAGCCCGGCCGCTACATTTCCTGTGTGGCACCGGCATCTTGCC
>JAGMDK010000008.1 GCA_023128695.1 Phycisphaerae bacterium | reverse complement strand
CACCCACTATGTTGACGCTCACCCAATTCGGGAATCGGGCTGCGGGGCTCCCCTTGAATTGCCCCCGGCGATCCGTATACTGCCCTGCCCGCATACCATTTGGACCCCGGCGGCCCTTTGCAACGGTGAACTGGCATGGCGATGAAAAGAATGGGTATCATAGTCGCCGGGGGACCTGCCCCCGGGATCAATGCCGTCATCGGGGCCGCTACCATCCAGGCCATTAATTGCGGCTTCGAGGTGGTCGGCTTCTACGACGGTTTTCGCCACCTTGGCTCGGACAATTTCGACCCACCCACCCACTCCATCCGCCTGGAAATACACCGGGTGGCCCGAATCCACTTTGAGGGCGGGTCCATCCTCCGCACGGCCCGCACAAACCTCCTCGACGAGGCCTCCCTCAAGGACTCGCCCCGCGTCGAGCCCCACCCCGACAAGGTCTCCCTCACGCTCGGACGGCTCCGCGAACTCGGCATCAACTGCCTCCTGACCATCGGCGGCGACGACACGGCCCTCAGTGCCTGTTTCCTGGCCGAGGCCGGCGGCAAGAACCTTCGCGTCGTACACGTCCCCAAGACCATCGACAACGACCTGCCGCTCCCGCAGAACCAGCCCACCTTCGGCTTCTCGACCGCGCGCTTCATCGGAGCGGAGCTGCTCAAGAACCTCATGCGCGACTCGCAGACCACGGGCCGCTGGTATCTGATCAGTGCCATGGGCCGCAGTGCCGGCTGGCTCGCGATGTCCATCGGGCAGTCCGCGGGCACCACCCTTACGCTCATCCCCGAGGAATTCGCGAAAGGCAGCACCCTCCAGTGCATCGTGGATGTCCTCGAAGGCGCGATCCTCAAACGCCGCATCGCCGGCCGCAACGACGGCGTGGCCGTGATCGCGGAGGGTCTGGCATATCGTCTCGGCGATCGGACCGAACTCGAACGACTGCTCGGACGCGAGGTGCCGCTGGACGCCGCCGGCCACCTGCGTCTGTCAGAGGTTCCGATGCTGGACCTGCTGAAGCAGGAGTTGCAGGCCCGGTTCAAGGCCCGGGGCGAGCGTTTGCCGCTGGTGACGCACAATATCGGGTACGAATTGCGTTCCGCCGACCCCACCCCGCACGACATGGCCTATTGCCGGGCCCTCGGCTACCACAGCATCCGCCTTTTCGGCGACGAGGCCTACCAGCCCGGCGGCTCGATGGTGGCCCTGGTGAACGGGAACCTGGAGGCCATCGCTTTCAGCGACATCATCAACCCCGCCACCAACCGCACCAGGACCCGTCTGGTCGACATCACCTCCGACGAGTACGCCGTCGGCCGGGCCTACATGATCCGCCTGGAGCGCAGCGACCTGGAGAACCCCCACCTGCTTGCCCGGCTGGCGATCGAGGCCCAAATGTCGCCGGCGGAATTCAAAAAGCGTTACGAGCGAGCCGCCACGCGCTTGTGCGACATGCCGTCCGAGGGCGGTGATTGAGTGAAGGAGTCCTCCCAGCCTCCCGGGCTATTAGTCCGCCGCAAAAGTCCTGCTGGTCAGGAAATGTAGCGTCCGGGCTCTGTCCCGGACGTAGAATACGGGAAAGCGCTCCTCCACGACAACGTCCGGGACGGAGCCCGGACGCTACATGGCTTTTGCGGCGGACTGCTATGTCACCTCCAGTCATCGGCATATAATGACTGCCCGAGCGTGGTGTTATTGAACCATCCGACGTGTGGGTGGGTGAGGGATGAACTGTAACGTCTCCGAACAGCAGTTGTGGAGTTGGATCGACAGCGATGCTCCGGAATTGGCGGCCCATCTGGCCGAGTGCCCGCGCTGCCGACAGCTCGCGGACAAGATCCGGGAGGGCATGAATGCCACCGCCCTCGCGGCGAAGTCGCTGGGTACGCCCTTGCCTGACAAAATCGGCTCGTACGTCATCAAGCGGCTGCTCGGCGAAGGTGGTCAAGGGATCGTCTATGAAGCCGAGCAGCAGTCGCCGCAACGGTCGGTGGCCCTCAAGGTGCTTAGGGGCGGCCGGCATGTCAGACAGCAGGAGATCCGCCACTTCGAGCGCGAGAGCCAGGCCCTGGCGGCCCTGAACCATTCCGGCATCGCCACGGTCTACGAAGCCGGGCGGACCGAGGACGGCCAGCATTTCTTCGCGATGGAGCTGGTCGCCGGCCGACCGCTCGACGCCTACGTCCGCGACCATGATCTACCGCTGGAGGCCCGGCTGGAGTTGTTCGCCAAGGTCTGTGACGCCGTCCAGTACGCCCATGAGCAGGGCGTGATCCATCGGGACCTCAAGCCGACGAACATCCTGGTGGTGGAGGGTAGAGCGGGCGTCTCGCCCGCCGGCAGCAAGGGTGGGGCGAGCGTCTCGCCCGCCAACGCCGTCTCGCCCGCCCCCCGTGGCGGACGAACTGTAGCGTCCGCCCCCCGTGGCGGACGTCGAAACAAGGGTGGGGCGGGCGTCTCGCCCGCCAGTGGTGTGGGTCAGCCGAAGATTCTTGATTTCGGCTTGGCCCGGATGACCGACGCCGACGTGACGCTGACCGCCGGTGCCACGGAAACCGGCCGGATCATGGGCACGCTGCGCTACATGAGCCCCGAGCAGGCCCGCGGCCAGACCCGCCAGATCGACGCCCGCAGCGACGTCTACGCCCTCGGCGTGATCCTGTACGAGTTGCTCACCGACCGACCGCCGTATGAGATCGGCCAGTTCATGCCCGAGGCAGTGCGGACCATTTGCGAGCAGCCGCCCGAGAAACCGAGCAGCATCAGCCGCACCCTCCGCGGCGACCTGGAAACTATCGTGCTCAAGGCGTTGGAGAAGGAATCATCGCAGCGATATCAAACGGTGGAAGCACTGGGCGCGGACATTCGTCGATACCTCAGCAGCGAACCGATCCTGGCGAGACCGCCGAGCGGGCTGTATGTCTTCCGCAAGAAGCTACGGAAACACCGGTTAGCAATTACCGCTGTTGGGATCCTGCTGGTCCTGGGGCTTGGTGCTATCAGCGCCGCAATCTGGAAGCATGAACGCGACTTGGCTGATGCGCGTCGGACCGTGCTCAGAATCCAACGCGACATGGAGCTAGGCATTACCCGGGCCCGGGATACCCATGAGCGGGCGAGGACTCTCTTTGAGCAGTACCCGCAGCTTCCAGAGGCTCGGCTTGTATGGACGCAGGGCTTGTTCCGCTCAGGCCGGCAACTTCGAGACGCCGCACTCATTGATGCGGCCATCCGCGAACTGCGATATCCACAGGCGATTGATCCATCGCCGTGGGCTTCCCGCGCGCTCCTGGCAGAGATGCACCGTGTCATTGGCGGTGCCGAGGTCGCTGATAGATTGAAAGCAGAGGCGAATCGTGATCCACCAAACACTGCCGAGGGGTGGTACCTTGGTTCCTTCGCGACGATGGATATTCAGAAGGCCATTAGGTGTGCGGAGGAGGCTGTAGGATGCGACCAACGGCACGCCTTGGCTTGGGAACGCCTAGCCTATTTGTATCGACGTAGTGAGGACTTCGACAGGGCCCTGATAGCCGTGCAAAAGCTCCGCGATCTTCGGGGCGAACGTTTCGCGTGCGTGACGTTTGAGGCCCGCCTTCTCATCAGGCAACGCCGATACATGCAAGCCATCGAACGGTGTAACCTCGCGATAGATCTCAAGCAAACCTGGGCTGATGTCTACGAGTACCGCGCGCTTGCCTACCTCTGCCTACAAGAGTACGCGAAAGCCATCGAGGACTACACCAAGGCGGTAAACCTCACTAGCTCCCAGAGCCCTTGGGAAAGGTACTACCGCGCCACACCGCTTTGGATCACGGGTCAATTAGAGAAAGCGGCAGCCGACTATCGCGAAGTATCTCGACGGCGCGGCCACAGCTCTTACGCCGACGCTCGGCTCTTTCTCGTTTTGCAAGATCAGGCTCGCGCCTTCGAGGCGGAAGGTCGGGTAGTCGATGGACAGAGGATCCTCAAGGAGGCCGTCGACACGCTTGAAGTTGCGCTTAGCCGTGCCGCGCCCGGAAGCTGGTTGGAGAAAATCAATGAGTGCTTGGCTGGCGAACTTGCTCCGCGCGAGCTTGTGGCCGCCGCCGATTCAGCAAATCCAGAGGAAGTTTGCGAGGGCTATTACTATGCCGCGGAGGCCTGTCTGCTGAATGGTGAGATTGCCGAGGCCCGGGACTGGCTGGAGAAGTGCATCGGGACCGACCTGTTATTCGACCCAGACTATGTCGCTCTGGTTCCCATGAACGAGTACCACTTGGCCCTGTGGCGTCTTGGGCAACTGCGCGCCGACGGGCCGGCAATGCCCCCCTCTGACGGAGAATAATGGTGTTCTCACGCGGAGGCACACGCTCGTTGCGGCCGTCTCGGGCGGGCGTCGCAGTGCGCTCCCGCCAGGAGCGCACTGCGACGGAAAACGTCCTCACCACGGGCGTCGGCGCCGAATCAGCGCGAGCCCACCCGCCAGCAGCAATGTTGCTGTGCCCGGTTCCGGCACCACTGTCAGGTATGGGGTAAAGGCACCGAACTCCTTAGACCGAAAGTCCGCTATGGGAATATTGCACCATCCCCATGGCTCTTCGTCCATGATTTGCCAGCCATAGTTATCGACCAGCGGATCGTTCACAAAGGCCTGGACATCCGAGGTTACGTCCCAATCCAGCCAGTGTCCTGACATGGCTGGAATAACTGAACTGTCGGTTGCTACCGACATCATGCTTGGCCGAGTATCCCAAGTCACTGTCTCTTCGTCCCAGCCGCTCGTGGCCCTGTAACACGTCAAATCACGTCCAGCAGGGTTGTTGTCCTCCCATCTGTAGTAGTAGAGGTGCAACGTCGCAGAGGTAATACGCATTCCCACAGGTATGGATGAGACATCGAACCTAATCAATGCGTCACGCTCCCAGTACGAGGAGCCACCTGCTCCATATCTGTTTCTCACAGACAGGTTCTGACAAGAACCGTAGTTGCTACCTGGACTGCTCATGACTATCCAAGCGTCATCCGTCGGATAGAAAGTCAGATCATCTGCCATTCCCGGCGAGGTCAAAAGGATTACTGCCAGCAGCGCGGTACCTAGTTGCGTGTTCATCGTGTTTCTCCTCTTGTAAGGAAGCCTGTTTGAACCCCGCGCACGGCGCGCGGGATGGTCACTCGTCTTTACGTGTCGGCCCGGCGAGCGTCGTTGCCGGCTTTTCGCCGCCGGCCGGGGTGTTGCGTTCGCTTCTGTTGAACCAGCCGTTGTGAGCCGATTGTTTTCGTCTACCTATCGAGACGCCGGAGCGGCCGTGGTGGCGTAACGAGATGGGGAAAAAACCGTTTTTCTGTGGGGCGGGCCGACAGGGTAGGGTTCGACGTGGAACCGTTGGGGTGTCGTTCTTGGCGAGAGAGTTGCGTCGTGCCGCGCTGGGTGTGACATTCCGCGCTAGCAGTCTGTCGGACTTT
>JAGMDK010000079.1 GCA_023128695.1 Phycisphaerae bacterium | reverse complement strand
GGAACGATGCGCAAGATTGGGCTTGATACGATCATCGCGTCCAGGCGAGCGCGACAGCGCGACCTGGCCGTGGCGCTGATCGCCGAGCGCCTGCTGCACGGCTGCTCGAAGCCGGCCAGCACCCGGCTGTGGCACACCACGACGCCGGCTGCTCGGCATCTTGGCGAAGGGGCCCAGGTATTCTATCTTCTGGGCGTGTAGTCAGTCCTCGGCCCCCCTTCAGAACCACAACCTCGGCCCCCGGTCGGAGTTGCGTGTTGCCTACTCCCGGAACTTCGGACTAGAGAGCAGATACCAGCTAGGCACAGGTGATCCGGGTGGCTACTCGGCGTTCGCCGCCCGTTCGTGCATCCCATCGGCGATCAGCCGCGCTCCGGGGAGTGTCAGGGGGAAGACGTCGCCGGCTTGGTTGTGGCAACGCAGGCACACAAAGTCCACGGTCAACGCCGCACGGCCCTGCGCATCCTTCTGCACCGCGGAGCCGTCCGGCGTGAACACGGCGCTGGCGTCTGTATTCGTGGTGTCGATCCGGAAGATGTGGGCCCGCACGTCGCCGATCCGCGCCTCGGGCCCAACGAGCGCCGCCGGGGCGAAGCTCGTGCTCAAGCCTGCCAACGGCATGTGGCAGCTCTGGCAGTTGAGCGCTTCCACATGGTCGCCGAACTCGAACACTATCCCATCGTGAAACGCCATGTTCGCATCCACGTGGCAGGCGGTGCAGTCGTTGCGCAAGCCCCTGTCGCGGTCGTACGTGATGGAAGCGTGCGGATTATGACACACCGTGCAATTGAACCCGCCGTGCCCACCGCTCGCCAGCAACTGCTCGTACTGCGTGTTGTTGGCAAGAAAGCCATACACGGCGGCGATGACGTTGGGATCGTCGCCGTGGCTGTGGCAGCGGCCACACGTCTGCGGCGTGGAGTCCACGAAAATCTCGCGTGCCCGCGGGTCTGACACGTGGTTGGAGCCCGGACCGTGGCAGGCTTCGCACTGCACGGCGGCTTCAGCCCAGGTACCAAGAATGCCTGGACGGCCATCCTGGGACCGGGGATCGTTTGCATCTTGCGGCCGCGGGCCGGTGGTGTGGCAACGGAAGCAGGTCTGGTAGTCGTAGGGTATGGGACTCGTCTGGTTAGGAAGGAAGGCCGCGAAGCCGGCGCGCGTCGCGTTGGGGGGGAAGTCGAGGTTCCACAGCGTGTTGACGCCCGCGACGCCATCGGTCGCCACGAAGCCGTCCTCGTCCACGAAAACGGCGCCGTGCAGGTATCCGGCAATGATGTAGCTGACGTCGCTGAAGGCCATGCCGGCCGGCGGGTTGGGAACGCCGGCGCGCGTGCCCTCCGGCGCATATTCTGGTGCCCGTCCCTGAATGCCCTTGAGTACGTGGCTGTGTCCGTGTACCCGGTGCTCGGCGGCGACATCCGCGTGGCACGCGCTGCAAGCGACCGATCCGACGTAGCCGGCGCTATCGTTCGTCGGGTCCGTCGTGTTGTTGAAGGCCTGGCTGGTGCCGCTGGTGTCGTCTGTCGCCGAGGGACAGCCGCCCGCCAACAGCAGCGCGATAGAAATCAGCAGAGCGAGATAACAGCAGCCTCCCACGCCGTGTGTGAGCTTGAGTTGACCACGGTGCCGCATAAATGACCCCAGCTATTTTTCGTGACATTCGAGACACAGCCCCGGTCGGTCGGCGCGCAACTGGTAGGCCGCCTCACTCGGCGAGGTTGCCCACGTCGCCAGTTCTGACCCCGCGGGAAAAAGGCCGACCTGGTGCGGATTGTGACATGTGTAACATGCGATGCGGCCGTCGACCAGCGGAAACCTGGTGGAGCGGCGCTCCGCCTCGGTCGCCGGCACGCGGATCTCTTGCGTTGTCAATCCCGGCTGTCCGCGCAACGCGCGCGCGAGCATCCGCCGGCGGATCTTGGGCGGCACGAGTCGGCCGACGTGCTTGGCAGGGAAACAGTCCCCGTGCTTTATGTGGCAGTCCAGGCAAAACCCACACGTACTGCGCAGCTTGGCATCGAGCCGCCGAACGCCGTCGCTCGGCACCGCCGGCTCCTCCTCGTGGCAAAGCAGGCACGTCTGGGGATTCACCTGTCCGTCGCCGGTCAGTTGCCGATGCGGACTGCCGCTCCAGGCGTTATCGACATGGCAGGCCGTGCAGAAGCTACTTGCCTGGCTCGGATCGTAACGGCGCAGCATTTTCGCACTCACGACGGCGCTTTGTGCATCCAGATTGCACTGCTGATGGATGTCGTGACAGGTCAGACACCCGAGCTGTCCGTCGACCAACGGCCAGCCGGTCGGCGTCCGTAGCCCCGCGCCGGCGGCCTCGCTGTCGACCGGGTGCATGAACGGGGCCTCCTCGTGCCCCTCGTGACAATCGAGGCAGAGATCGGAAACCTCGTCGCTGGCGATCGGCAGCAAGTTTTCGTCGTCATCCTCCTCGTGGCAGGCGGCACAGCTCTCGGAATCCCAGTGCGGACCGACGGCCTCGTGAGGAACGCCCCGCCGCAGAGCTGCCACGATCTCGCGCGGCAAGGGAACGTCGATGTCGGACTCGCAGTGGCCGAGCCAGGCGTACACGCGAACGCCGGGGCGACTCAACTGTTCGGCAACCAGCACGTAGTACGCGGGCCGGCAAACCGATGGCAGTTCGCGATCCGCCTGAGGCGCAACGGTGGTGACGGCGATCCCGTTGGGAAGGAAGAGTTCGCCGATGCCCGAGCCGGGTTCGCCGAAGGCCATTAGCGGTTGGCCGTCGGGTGCGAACGCGTGCACGCGCTGGGAAAACGCGTCGGTCACGAAGATGGTGCCGTCGGGGCCGACGGCGACGTCTTTCGGGCGTCCGAACGAACCGACGCTGTCACCGGCCTGCCCGATGTTAGAGCGCCAGTTGCCGTCGGGATCGAAAACCTGCACGCGGTTGTTGAGCATGTCCACGATGCACACGTTGCCGTCGGGGGTGCGTGCCAGGCTACGGGGCAGGTTGAATTGCCCCGGCTCGTCGCCCCGCCGACCGATCGAGCGCAGGTGCAGCCCGGAAGCCGTGTCGAACACCTCGATGCGATGCAGGGCATCGTTGCTGACCCACACGGTGTTGCCGACGGCCAGTACGCCGGTGGGCTTGAAGTCATCTTCGGAACCGGGCCGGTATGAGCACTGCACGTTGCCGTCCGCGTCACACCGCATTACGCCCCTCCGGTCACAGACGAGGCACTCGCCGCCGGGGGCGATATCGAGCGCGAACGGATGCTCGAAAGAGGGGTGTTTGCACGCTTCGGCAAGCTGTCCCGAGCGGAGATCCCAGCGAAAGACTGTATCGAGCGCCGTGTCGCAGATCAGCACGCATTCCGCATTGGCGGCCAGGCCGGTGGGGTTGGCGAGGGCGAGGGGTGGCAAGGGCTCGGCCCCGAACAGGAACATCGCCAACTCAATCTCGGCCTTCGAAGGCGGCGGTGTGCCGCGTAAATTGCCCAGTGCGACCACGCGCGCGACTTGCGGCTTCGGTGGATAGACCCCTACCTCCTTCTGCAACGAGGGAGCGAAGCGGCCGCCCTGGCAACCGGCAATGACCATCGCCGTCAGACCCGCGCCTACTAACAGCGCCAGGCCGATGCCGCTCAGCACAAGGCCACGGCAGGCAACCGAGATTCTGGTCAGCGGCGATGGCATGTTAGACACAAATGGCTGCGCTGGTTGGAGATTCTCAGCATGCCCGCGTACCGCTGCGTGTTGTGCGCGTCGTGGCAGGTCGTGCATTGGATACGCCCGTTCGGCAACACCAGACCGCCGGCCTCAACCGCGGCCCGGGGATGGTAGCCTTCAGCCGCCAGCGGGTACTTGATGCCCACCGGATGGCTGCGCAGGCCGGTAGTTCCCAAGCGAGAATTGGCGAGCTGGTCGGTGAGCATCACGGCGTGTGCGGAGGAATACACGTCCGAGGCCGTGACGCCGTCGTGGCAACCCAAGCACAGCAGTGACCAGCCGGTCAATTCTATGTGGATGCTCTGGTACGGTCGCAGAGGTTGGGTGGTCGTAGGCCGGCGATCGAGCCGCGGTGTCGGCGCGGCGACCAGGTGCGGCGTGTGGCAGGGCAGGCATAGGTCACTGTCACTCTCGCCGCGCTGCGTAAAGTCGTGCTTGCTTCCGACCAAGCCGCTGATCAGGTGCTCGCGGGCGGCCAGATCCGCGGTCTCTGCGTCGCTGGGCCGCGACGTGGCGGGGGGGAATGTTGCCGCCGCTTGAGAAGTCGCGTTGAAGCCGCGTTCAGCCGTGGTCGTTTGCTGCGTGCGGCGTTCGCTGTCACCGGCGGCCAGCAACACACTGGCTGTCAACGCGGCGACCAAGCCCAGAGCCGGCAACCGAAGTGAGCAGCGCGGTCCACTGGCAGTCATTGGCATGCTCCTGCGACATGTACGACCGAATGATACTGCCACGACTATAGCGATGTTCGATAGAACTCACAACGTCGAAGGTGCGCGAGAGCGACGAATTATGCGCGGAGGATGGACAGCGAAGCCCAAGCCCGATAGCCTGTAAGTAACAAGTCCTGCTGGCGGTCGGCGGGTGCCTTGTAGCTTGCTGAAATGACACAAAGCTTTATTGTTGTCGGTAGCCTTTTGGGCGCGGCATGCGTGTTCGCTGTAGCTGCATCCGCGGATACCCCCACCTCGCAGCCAGGCACCGCCGAGTCCGGCCCGCCGCGGATCGCCACCAGCCAGCCGGCTCAAGTAGATACGGCCCCCGCTCCGAAGCCCGCTGATGAACCTGCCGGCCCAAAGTCACTGCTGCGTTTTAACGAACTGTCATTCGATCTGGGCTTCGAGGGCGCGTACGACCAGCACGATACGCGCTTCGATATCAGCACTCCGCTGCGACGGCGCTATCGGCAATCCAATCGCACCCGCCGCTTCGAGGAAACCCTCGGGCTGCACGGCTCCGGCGTGATCGTTGATGAGCGTACGTTGCTGTTCGACGCCGCGGGACGCTGGGGCTTGTCGCAGGAGTGGTTCAGGGAGACCCGTCCCGGACCTGATCTGCGCCGGGATCCGCACGGTGACCTGCTCGAATACGACTTCGGTTTGACACTGTTCCCGCGCGGCAAGCTCTCCGCCACCGGCTATGCCCAACGCCTGGACAGCCGCATCCCGCGCGCCTTTCAGCCCAGCCTGGATCGCACGCGTGAACGCTACGGCGGCGACGTGTTCTTCAGCGACCCGCGTCTGCCCATGCGGCTTTCGTTTGAGCACATATACGACGAGCTCAGCAGCCGCACGGGCAATCTGCTGGACGATGAACGCCGCGGCCGCGACAGCTTCCGCTACGAAGCCACCTGGCAAATCGACCAGCGTCACTCGTTGCGGCTGGAATACGAATATGACGACCGCCGCGAGCAGTATTCGGGCAGCAACACGCGCTTTGACACCACGCGCAACTACGTCACCCTCAACCACATCCTGCGTTTCGGCGACCAGGGGCGGAGTTCATGGGAGACGCTGGCACGCTTTCAGGACGAAACCGGCGACCTGGCGCGAGACAACGTCGAGGTGTCCACGCGCTTGCGGCTCCAGCATACCGATGCACTGGCGACCAACTACGCCGCGCAATTCCTACGCGACTCGTTCCAGGAGCTCTCCACGCGCGCCTGGCGCGGCGAGGCCGGCTTGACGCATCAACTCGGCGACTCGCTGACGACCACGGTGCAACTCTACGGTCTGCGGCAAAACGCCGACGGCAGCAGCGACTTCACGGAAGGGGGCGGTTTGGCGAATGTTGCGTTCAATCGGGAGAACCGGCTGGGGCGGTTTTCGGCCAACCTGTCGTACAACCACGTCGCCACCGACACCAACGACGGCAACCGCCGCGGCATTGTCATCGCCGAGTCGGTCACGTTTCGTGATCCGCTGTCGAGCTATCTGGTTCACACGGATGTCGACCTGGTCAGCCTTGTGATCACCGACGCAAACCGCTCGCGCACCTACCTGGCGGGACGGGACTATACTGCCGTGCGGTTGGGACGCTACACGGCGCTGCGGCGTGTCGCGACAGGTCAGATCACCGACCGGCAAACCGTGCTGGTGAGCTACACGTACCAGGTGTTCTCCGACTATGACGTGACGCGGGACCGGATCGACTGGCGCGTTCAGCAGGCGTTCAAGTGCGGGCTCACGCCCTACTATGCGGCCTCGATTCAGAACGAGAGCCTCGACAAGCCGCGCTACTTGTCGTTCCGGGCCCGCAACGTGAATCGTCATCGGGTTGGTGCTACGTATCGCCAGAAGCGTTGGTCGCTCGGTCTCGAATACGAATACAACGACGACGCGATCGATCCGTATCAGGCGCTGCACTTCAACGGCGATGTCGTCTTGTGGCAGAGTGCTCGCCATCAGCTCGACGGCAAGGGCACGCTCTCGCGGTTCCGGTTCGACGGCTCGGACGGTCTGGCGGCACACGACACGACGCTGCTCGACCTGGGAACGACATATCGGTATCTGCTCGCGCGGAATCTCGAAGCCAACGCCGGCGCGCTGTACCGCTATGAGGACGACTCGCTCTTCGGCCTCACGCACGGGGTGGACTTGACGGCGGCGCTGGATTGGAAGATCGGCCATTTCTCGCTGCGCTTCGAGGCTGAATACGACGTGCTCGACCTGCCCGATTCACGCGATGACAGCGCATCGTTCTGGATCAAGCTGAAACGCGATATCCCCGTGCTGGCCAGGCGGTCCTGATGAATATCCGGCGTCCTGTCATCATTGTGGTTTTGCTGTTAATCGCGGCCGGCTGTCAAAGCCCGCCGAGACCGATTTTCCCAGCCGTCTCGCCGCCGATCGTTTGGCCCCCGCCGCCCGATCGACCGCGGATTCGCTACGTCGGCGAGCTGCGTGGCGAGGCGAGCCTGGGCGTCAAGCCGCGCGGCTGGCAAGCGTTCCGGGAGATCGTGACCGGTCCACGCCCGCTGGTCGAGTTCTCGCACCCGTCGGCCGTGGCGGTGGCCGGAGAGCGGGTGTTTGTCGCCGACACGGGACTGGGTGTCGTGCATCTGCTGGATCTCGCCCAGCGCCGCTACAAGTGCATTCAAGGGTCACCCTCCGATCCGCTCCTGGTGCCGATCGATGTAATTATCATGCCGGATGAGACCGTCGCCGTGGTGGATCGCGGGCGCTCCGCCATCGATCTTCTCGACCGCGACGGCCAGTGGCGGTCCACTTTGCGCGCGGACGGATTAGAAGCGCCGACCGGGGCCGCCTGGGACGCGCGCCAGGGACAGTTCTGGGTAGTCGACGCCGCGGCCCATGCGTGCTTCGCGTGGCGGCAGGGGGAGGTCGTGCGGCGTCTGGGCCAACGGGGCAGCGGGCCCGGTCAG
The DNA here is from genome assembly GCA_023128695.1 of Phycisphaerae bacterium. Taxonomy (GTDB): domain Bacteria; phylum Planctomycetota; class Phycisphaerae; order UBA1845; family Fen-1342; genus JAGMDK01. The sequence goes on along the minus strand of JAGMDK010000079.1, from coordinate 16,655 downwards.
TTCAACTTCCCCTCGGCTGTCACCTGGCATCCGCTGGCCGGCTTGGTTGTCGCCGACGCCATGAACTTTCGCGTGCAGGTTATCGACGACGCCGGGCGGGAGGGCGAGGCTCCGACCGAGCCGCGTGTGATCTTCGGCCGGAAAGGCGACGCGGCCGGCGACTTCGCCCGACCGCGTAGCGTGGCGGTGGATTCCGATGGGCACATCTACGTGCTCGACAACCAGTTCGAGAACGTGCAGATTTTCAATGGCGAAGGTCGGCTGCTGATGGCGTTCGGCCGCGGCGGGCAGGGCCCGGGCGAGTTCTCACTGCCGTCCGGAATCACGATCGACCAGCAGGATCGCATCTGGATCGCGGACAGTTATAATCGCCGCGTGCAGGTGTTTCAGTATTTACCGGAGGATGGGTAATGCGCGCGGTGATTGCGGCGGCATTGTGCTCCTTGCTGTGGGTGCCGGGAGCGCCGGCCGACGAGAGCATCCTTAATTCAAAGCACGATCTGTCCACGTTTGGTCCCGGTCCAATCCGAGCTGTCGATGAAAGCCGGGTCTGCATCTTCTGCCACGTGCCGCACAATGCCAGCCCCGCCGCGCCGCTGTGGAACCGCCACAATCCGACGACTTACTATCGCATATACCGCAGCAGCACGACCGACGCCCGGGTCAACCAGCCCGGGGCCGGCAGCAAGCTCTGCCTGAGTTGTCACGACGGCAGCATCGCCCTGGGGCTGACACTCGATCGGCCGGCCGGCGACCCCATCCTCATGACGCACCCGTACATCCCGTCCGGGCCGACGAACCTCACCAACGATCTGTCGGACGACCATCCGATCGGATTCCGCTACGACCGCGCGCTGGCAAACCGAGACGCGCAGATCCGCCCGCCGCAACTCGTGGACCACCGCATCAAGCTCGGCGAGCGCGGCGAGTTGGAGTGCATTGCCTGTCACGACCCGCACAACAACGAGCTGGGGCGCTTCCTGCGGATCACCGAACGCGAAGGGGCGTTGTGCACTACCTGCCATGAAATGACCGGGTGGCGGCTGAGTGCTCACGCCAACAGCCCCCGCAGCGTGCCCTCAACGGTTACCGGCGGCGAGCAACTGCCTTTCCGCTCGCTGGCGGACAACGCTTGCCTTTCGTGCCATGTTTCGCACAGCGCTCCGCGGCGCCAGCGGCTCTTGTACGACCGTCCGACGCGCCTGTGCCTGAGTTGTCACGACGGCCTGACCGGACGCGACATGCTCGCGGTCATGGATCAGCGCAGCGGCCACCGCATGAACCGGCTGTTCGGGCACCGTCGGGCGCCGCAGGACCGCTTTCGCGTCACGCGGACTGTTGAGTGTACGGACTGTCACAATCCGCACGCCGTGCTCGGGGGACCATTGACAGCGCTCGCGAGCATGTCCGGTCTCGGCCCCCTGCTTCCGCCGGCGATGAGGGAAGTCCCCGGAGTCAGCCTGGCCGGGCTGCCCCTGGACCGGGCGCACTTATACTATGAAGTGTGCTTCCGTTGTCACGCCGATCGCCCCGTGCTCGTGACCCGCCGCATCCCGCGACAACAGGACTCGGGCGGCAACGTTCGGCGACAGTTCCTGCCGACGGCCGCTTCGGCACACCCCGTGGCTTTTCCCAGCCGTCGAATAGGCGAGGTGCCCAGCCTGCTTGCGAAGTGGCGGACGCGGCGCTTCGTCAGTTGTCAGGACTGTCATAACAACCCGGATGCCGTCAGCGCCGGCGGGATGCTGCCCGATGGCCCACACGGCTCGCGTTTCGAACATTTGCTGGTTGCCCGCTATGAAACGCGCGACTTCACGATCGAGTCGCCCCAGACGTACGCCCTGTGTTACCGCTGCCACGACCGCAACTCAGTTCTGGGCGACGAGAGTTTCCCATTGCACAACCGACACGTGGTGCGCGGGCGCTCCCCGTGCAGCGCTTGCCACACCGGCCACGGTGTCAGTGGCAATTCGTCGCAGCACAGCCACCTGATCAACTTCGACATCTCGATCGTCGGCGGGCAGCGGTTCTACGTCGATACCGGCCGGTTTAGCGGAAGTTGCACGCTGACCTGTCATGGCGTGCGGCATGTGAACTTCACGTACCAGCCGTGACCGCGGTACGCCGCGGCTCAGCGGGAGCTTCGCCCTCCCTGCCCGCCCCCCCTGCCATGGTATAGCAGGTCCGCTGACGACCATGTCAATGAACCCAGTAAGGTAGCCGATACCTAATGTAGCAGTACAGGTACGTGCCGCCCAGTTATCGGCCTTGGCGTTTGCTCGACTCGGAGGACACGCGCACGCCGTACGTGGCTAGCTACAGCGGCGCCGACGGCAGCCAGACCGCGCACTACATGCCGCGCTGGGTCAGCACGACCGGCGAGAAGGGCCCCTGGAGCGAGACCGCCAGCGCCACGATCGGGGCGTAGCCCGGCCGGGGCGCGCAGGTCGCGACGCAGATGGAGGATACGATGGGACGGTCGAGAACCAGTTGGCTGGTCCTGCTCACGCTCGCAGTTGCCATCCGCGCGCCGGCGGTGGGGCAAGGTCAGCTTGCGCCGGTCAAGATCGGCGTGCTGGCCAAGCGGGGGCCGGAGCGGTGCCTGGAGAAATGGGGGCCGACCGCCGAGTACCTGACGCGTACCGTCCCCGGGCACTCGTTCACGATCGTGCCGCTGGCCTATGAGGAAATCGACGCGGGCGTCGAGCGCGGCGAAATGGATTTCATGCTGGCCAATCCCTCGTTCTACGTCGGGGGCGAGCGTGGCGAGGTGGATTTCGTCCTGGCCAATTCCTCCTTCTACGTGGGGCTGGAGAAGCTCTACGGCGCCAACCGGATCGCGACGCTTAAGAACCGGCGCCTCGGCGGCGTGTACACCGTCTTCGGCGGAGTGATCTTCCGCCGCGCCGACCGCGATGACATTCAGCGCTTCGATGACCTGAAGGGCAAGACCTTCATGGCCGTCAAAGAGACGTCACTCGGCGGATGGTACGCGGCATGGAGGGAACTGAAAGAGCGAAGGCTCGATCCGCATAGCGACTTCGCCGACTTGCGGTTCGGCGGTACTCATGATGCGGTCGTCTACGCGGTGCGCGACGGCAAGATTGACGCCGGTGCGGTGCGGACCGACACGCTCGAACGAATGGCGGCCGAGGGCAAGATTCGCCTGGAGGATTTCCATGCCCTGGGGCACGATCACATCGGCGAAGAGGTTTGTGAGTTCCCTTTCCGGCATTCCACCGACATGTACCCCGAATGGCCGATGGCCAAGCTGGCTCACACCTCCAACGAGCTGGCCGAAAAGGTCGCCGTGGCCCTGATCGGCATGCCCGCGGACTGCCCGGCGGCCAAGGCGGCCAGGTGTGCGGGCTGGACGGTCCCACTCAACTATCAGCCGGTCCACGAATGCCTCAAGGAACTCCGCGTCGGGCCGTACAAGGACTACGGCAAGATCACGTTCGGTGATGTTCTCAAGCGGTACTGGCTCTGGATGATGGCCGGCTTGGCGGTCACGCTCGCCTCGGCACTGCGACTCTTACGACAGCGCAAGCGGGCCGAGGCGATCCTGCGGGAGAGCAAGCGGCACCACCGCCAGATCTTCGAAGCCGCGACGGACGGGATGCTCGTTTTTGACCCGCGGGGGAAGATCGTAGAGGCCAATCCGGCCGCGTGCGCGATGTATGGCTACGACTATGACGAACTGATCGGGCTTTGGGGCCGGGATATCGTCCACCGGGACTGCTACCACTTATTCGAGAACTTCAAGACACAGTTGCAGAGCGTAGGCAAGTTCTATGCGGAATCCACGGATGTTCGGAAGGACGGGACACCGTTCGACGTAGAGGTTCGAGGCTCACCGGTTACCATCAGGGGCAAGCCACACCTGCTGGCGGTTGTCAGCGATACTACGGAGCGCAAGCGGGCGGAGGAGGAACGAGAGTGCGCCCGCCGGGCCGCCGAGGCCGCCGATCGTGCCAAGAGCGAGTTCCTGGCCAACATGAGCCACGAGATTCGCACGCCCATGACGGCCATCCTGGGGTTTGCCGACGTCCTGCTGGAACATGGCGACCTTGAGAACGCTCCCCCCGAGCGGATCGAAGCCGCCCAAACGATCAAGAAGAACGGCGTATACTTGCTCAGCATCATTAACGACATCCTCGACCTCTCCAAGATCGAGGCCGGCAAGATGACGGTCGAGCGGATGGCCTGCTCGCCCTGCCAACTCGTCGCCGAGGTGACCTCGCTGGCGCGTGTTCGCGCCGACGTGAAGGGGTTGCCACTCAAGTTTGAGTACGTTGGGGCTATCCCCGAGACAATCCAGACTGACCCGACCCGGCTGCGGCAGATTCTCATCAACGTGATCGGCAATGCGATCAAGTTCACCGAGGCCGGCGAGGTGCGGCTGGTCACCCGTTTCGTTGCTGACGACCATGAGCCCCGCCTGCATTTCGATGTCGTGGACACCGGCCTGGGCATGACCGAAGAGCAGGTCGCCAAACTTTTTCAGCCGTTTACGCAGGCCGATACGTCGACGACGCGCAAGTTCGGCGGGACGGGGCTGGGCCTCACGATCAGCAAGCGGTTGGCGGGGTTGCTCGGCGGGAACATCGCCGTGGTCGAGACTCAGAAGGGCGTCGGGTCGCGCTTCCGCGTCTCCGTGGCCACCGGTCCGCTCGACGGCGTGAAGATGATCGCCGACCCCCTTTCAGCCACCGTGCTGGTACCCGGCCAGGCCAAAACGACGGCGAGCACCGGCCGGCCCGCCCTGCAAGTTTGCCGCATCCTGCTGGCCGAGGACGGCCCGGATAACCAACGGCTCATCGCTTACGTCCTGGAGAAGGCGGGCGCCGAGGTCAGTGTGGTGGAGAACGGCAAGCTCGCCGTTGACGCAGCCTTGGCGGCCCGCGACCGGGGTGAGCCGTTCGACGTGATTCTGATGGACATGCAGATGCCCGTCCTGGACGGCTATGAAGCCACCGGCCAGCTCCGCCGGAACGGCTACACCGCCCCGATCATCGCCCTGACCGCCCACACCATGGCCGGTGACCGCGAGAAGTGTCTCGACGCCGGCTGCGATGACTACGCCTCCAAGCCCATCAACCGAAAAAAGCTGATCGAGAGCGTCAAAGCGCAGCTCCGGGCCGCCGTCGCGTCCCACCCCATGTAAAGCCGCGCGGGATAAGTTCGCGTACGCTCACGTGAACGCCAGGCCAATCAGTTGTGCAGGGCCTCAATCGTTTGCAGCAAGCTTTCAGCAATCAGCTTTCAGCGGTCAGCCATTTGCGATGTTATGTGGGCAGGTGCCTAACCTCGGTCATAGCCCCGCGCAGCTCTCAATAGCACGCTATTTGTGACGTTTGGCCAGCAGTACTCGTCTTTTAGCTGATCGCTGATTGCTGACCGCTGAATGTTTACACTAATGACTAACAACGCTTCCATTATTCAGATACGATAGACATTTAGAGAAGCGACTACACTGGCGGGAGTAAGCTGCGGAGCGGGTATGGACACCACCAGTACGACCCTGCTGGAGCGTGTGCGGGACGCCGCCGAGGCCGAGGAAGTCGCGCAGGAGTGTATGGAATCCTTGGCCCGGCACTTGCGGAGTTTTCAATACTCTCGCAGCCGGGGCCGCTTCCGGAGTTTCCTGCGCCGGATGGCCAACAATCAAATTGCCAATCGGCAACGCCGAAAACGCCTGCTCCAGGCCCGCAGCGGCGAACTGGAGGGCTTGGCGGCGCCCGAATCGACAGAACAGGCGTGGGATCGGGTCTGGCTGCGGGAGCACTTGGCGTATTGCCTCAAGAACCTTGCCTCGCGCTGTTCGGACCACACGATCCAGGCGTTTCGGCTCTACGCCCTGGAAGACTGGCCGGTGGAAAAAGTGTGTCGAAAGTTGGACCTCAGCGCCAATCAGGTATACTTGGCAAAAACGCGGATGATCCGCCGTTTGCGGAAGGAGATAACGCAGTTCGTTGGTGACGTTTTGTAGGGGGTGCGCATGGATAAGTGCTTAACGGTCAACGATTTTGAACGCCACGCCCGCGGGGAGCTCGAGCCTGCCGCCGGCGAACGGTTTGAGCGCCATTTATCAGTCTGTGAGCGTTGCAGAACCGCATATCAGTCGTTTCTGGACGACAACGAGTTCCTGGCGGGAGTAAAAAATGCTCTCGAACCATCCGATCCGGCGCTGACCCAGACCAGCACGCCGCACCGTGAAGCCGACGACGAGCGGATACTGGACGAGGTCTCGTTCCTGACGGATGCGCAAACGACATCCCCAATGACGCCGCGCGAGCATTTCCCCCAGATTGAAGGCTACGTCATCAAGCGGATCCTGGGTCGGGGCGGGATGGGCATCGTCTACGAAGCGATCCAGGAGAAGCTCAATCGCCCGGTGGCCTTGAAGCTGTTGCCGGCGGTGCTCAGCACGGGGAACCCGGATCTGGTGACGCGGTTTCGGCGTGAAGCGGCCGCCGCCGCCCGGCTGCACCACACCAATATCATACCGATCTACGATTTTGGGGAATCTCGCGACGGCTATTACTACGCGATGGAGCTGATCAACGGCCAGCCGCTGAACGTGGTGATCAAGCGTCTGGCCACGTTTCCTTCCCCGCCGGATTACGCCAACTCGCTGGCCGCGCTAGTGGCCCGGGAAGACAGCACCAGGGACGGCGCGGAACTGTTCGAGCCGGCGACGGACGAACCGTCTTCAGGCGGCGGCAGCAGCGGCTCATCAGGCACTAAAGGGCGGGCCCACTATCGTCAAGTCGCGCGTTGGATCGCCGATGCGGCCCAAGCCCTGCACTACGCGCATTTGCAGGGCCTGGTGCACCGCGACATCAAGCCGGGCAACCTGATGCTGTGCACCGACGGACGGCTCATGATCATGGACTTCGGGTTGGTGAAGTCGGTCGGCGATCGCTCGGTGACGGCGACCGGCTCGCTGATCGGCACCTACCGCTATATGAGTCCGGAGCAGGTGGGGGCCAAACGGATCAAGGTCGACGCCCGCTCCGACGTGTACTCGCTGGGGGCTACTTTGTACGAATTATTGGCTTTCCAGCCGGCCTTTCCGAGCACGGAGCAATCCGAGTTGCTGAGTCAGATCCTGTTCAAGGACCCGGTGGCCCCGCGGAAGGTCGTCCCCACGGTTCCGGTCGATTTGCAGACCATCTGCCTGAAAGCCATGGAGAAGGCTCCGAGCGGGCGCTATCAGAGCGCCAAGGAGATGGCGGACGATCTGGATTTCTATCTCCGCGACCTCTCGATCGTGGCCCGGCCGGACGGCCCCTGGCGGCGCCTGGTCAAGCTCGTCCGCCGGCGTCGGATGGAAACGGTCGCGCTCATCGCGGTGTTCCTGCTCGCGCTCGTCACCGTGTTTGGGTTCTATTCCCATCGCAAGGAGCGCGCCGCCGTACGGCAGAAGCTCCTGAGTGAAGGTGTCTCCGCCTATTGGGACCGCCACGATGTAGCGGCGGCCGAGCGTATCTTTCGCCAGTTGCTGGAGCGGGATCCGAACGATTACAAGGCCCTGGTGAACTTGGCGAGCGTGTACCACCAACAATACGACAAATTGGGTGACGACGCTCTGCATGAGGACGCGGAGAAGCTGCTGGATCGTGCCGTTGCCGCCGACCCGGCGAAGCGCGAGGCCTGGAATGCCAAGGGGGCCGTGTACATGTTGTGGAACCGGCTGGCCGAGGCCCGGGTCGCTTACGAGGAAGTGCTGAAGCGGGACGAGACTTTCTACGCCGCGTGGGTGAACCTGGGCATGTTACACGCGATGGAGGGAGACTTGACCGAGGCCGAACGCTGTGCCCAGAGGGCGATTAAGCTGCCCCAGGGCGCGGACGCCGTCATGCCCTGGGTGGTGCTGTCGGCGATCCAGCTTCAACTCGGTCGCGACGATGTCCTTGAGACCCTGACCACGGCTCAAAACGTCTCTCAGCAACGATACGACAAGCCGAGTGTTCCCACGCTCGTGCTGACAGCGCTGTACCATCTCGCGCAAGACAGCCAGGACAGCGGTCGGCGAGCGCTCGAGTTGGCGGTTACCGCCAACACGCTGATCGATTCGCACTCCGAAGTTCAGCAGGATTCGGCCCGGCCGAGCCCCATCCTGGGACGCGTCAAGCGCACGCTGGCCTTGGCCAGACTGCGCGGCGAGCAGTGGGCGGAAGCCATTCAAGCCGCCCAGGCAGCACTTGAGGCCGGCGATGAAGTCGCCTGCGGAGAACTGATCCTGGCTGTTGCTCACGGGCACCTGGGGGACCTGGACTCGGCCCGAATACACCTGCAAGCCGCCGAGGCCGCCTGGCCGGCGGAACTGCGCGAGTCGGATTACCGCGCGGTCGCGGCCGGCCGGTGTTTGTGGTTCGACACTGCCGCCGAGTATGAAACACTGCGTGCACAGGCCCGTCAACTCATCGGAAGTACGGCTCCACGCCCATGATGTGCGGCGGGCGAACGCTGGTGCGAGATTGCTTGACTATCGCACCTTGAAGAAGAGCCGCGGGCTTCAGCCCGCGCGGTCGTTCGTGACCTATTGTGGTCCTCCCTGGCAGGGCGCCGCGCGGGCTGAAGCCCGCGGCTCTTCGGAGTTCTCGTGACGGCGCTGGGGCGAGAAAGGATTCTCGCACCAGCGATCTGGAAATGTAGCGGCCGGGCTCTGTCCCGGCCGTAGAACGCGGGAAAAACGCTCTTCCACAACGACGTCCGGGACGGAGCCCGGGCGCTACATCTCGTCCGGGACGGAGCCCGGGCGCTACATGACTTTTACGGCGGACTGCTATGCTTTCCGTGCCCGCCGATTGTGTCGTACCCCCGGATCGGACCGGTCGAGGAAGGTTTTTCTACCTTAGATACACATATTTCGGTACAATGTGACAGAAACCTGGTAGGGGATGAGTATTCCCATTTGTGAGCAGGCGTGTATGTTCGTGAAGCACGTCCTGGATTCGATTGGCTTCACGGCGCCTGCTGCCGAAAGCAGGAGGTCGAACAATGGCCACGATTGCTCAAACCGAAATGGTGGGAATCGACTTGCACAGTCTTGGGTACCGGAAGCCGAGCCGCGGCGTGTTCGTCGCCGCACTCAGGCGCCCCGTGACAATCGTGCTGCTATTGGCATGTCCGCTCGGGGCCAACGCGCAGGGCGCGGGCTCGGCCCTGGCATTCGACGGCGAGAACGACTATGTGTCGGTCTCCCACCATCCGTCTTTGAACCTCGACTGGGAATACACGATCGAGCTGTTCTTTGAACCCGATGAGCTGTTCGACGCTTCCGCCACCGATTACCAGGGCATTCTGGACAAGGGCGACTACCAGATGTTCCTGGACCCCACCGACGGCAAGCTCAAGTTCGTTCAGCCGATGGCGGGAGGCTTCTCGGGGCAGTTCAATTCGAGTCTTAACGGCCCGGTCAGAGCCCTCGTCGAATACAACAACGAATTGTATGTGGGCGGGGAATTCGTAACGGCCGGCGGCGCCCCGGCGCTACACATCGCCAAGTGGGACGGCACCACCTGGAGCGCGGTCGGCTCGGGGCTGGACGGTGGGAACGTCCTGGCCCTCCTCGTCTACAACGGGGAGCTGTACGCGGGTGGGGAGTTCCAGGATGCCGGCGGCATCGACGTCAACGGCATCGCCAAGTGGGACGGCAGCAACTGGAGCGCCGTGGGCCCCGGGTTCGATGGTGGTCCCGTCAACGCCCTGGCCGAGTACGACAACGATCTCTACGCCGGCGGGGAGTTCACCGAAAACGGCCTCATCGTGCTCAACCACATCGCCAGGTGGGACGGTAGCGAGTGGAGCGCGGTGGCTGACGGGTTCGACGACGCGGTATACGCGCTTCTCGAGTACGGCGGGGAACTCTACGCCGGAGGGTCCTTCGCCAACGCCGGCGCCGTGCCCGTCGAGAAGATCGCCCGGTGGAACGGCACCGTGTGGAGCGACGTCGCAGGAGGCGTGGGTGGAGGTGACGACCCTACCGTGTACGCCCTGGCCGTCTACGGCGTTGACCTAGTCGCAGGTGGAGATTTCGAGACGGCCGGCGGCCTGCCGGCGCCCCTGATGGCCCGCTGGGACGGCAGCACCTGGAGCAACATGGGGACGGAAGAAGCGGTGATGTGGGGTGAGGTCTGGACCCTGGTGGTCCTCGACAACAAGTTGTATGCGGCCGGGGATCTTATGACGCTCGGGCCGGTACGTCACGTCGCCGAGTGGGACGGCAACACCTGGAACAACATTGGTGTCGTGGACGGTGCAGTCAGTGTTGTCGGCGAGTGCAATGGGGAGCTGTACGCAGGCGGATCATATAGCAGCATCGGTGGGACGCCGACGGACTACCTGGCAGAGTTTAGGCCCCCGTATTGGTTCACCGTCGGAGCGATGCCGGGCGGCGCACATGACTGGGTTGAGGTGCGTGCCCTGGCCGTCTATCAGGATGAATTGTACGTAGGCGGCGACTTCCCGATGGTTGGCGATGAGTGGATGGCCAATATTGCCAAGTGGGACGGCACCGCCTGGAGCTGCCCGGGTGGCGGGGTAGACTACGACATTGACGCCCTAGCAGTGTATAACGGCGACTTGTACGCGGGTGGAGGGTTTACCGAGGCGGGCGGCGTGCCCGTCGAACGCATCGCCAGGTGGGATGGCAGTAACTGGAGCGCCCTCGGTAGCGGGTGCGACAGCCATGTCCTCGCCCTGACCGAGTACGATGACCAACTCTATGTAGGCGGCGAGTTCACCACCGCCGGCGGCGCGGGGGCCGAACACATCGCCCGCTGGACCGGCAGCAACTGGGACACCGTGGGCACGGGGACGGACGGAGACGTTTGCGCCCTGGCCGTCTACGACGGGGACCTGTACGTGGGGGGCGAGTTCACGATGGCCGGCGGCGTACCCGCCGAGAACATCGCCAGATGGAATGGCAGTACATGGAGCGCGGTGGGCTCCGGGCTCAGCGGGGGACAGCTCGCGCGGGTCTATGCCTTCGCTGTTTACAACAACAAACTGTACGCAGGCGGACGGTTCATGGCCGCCGGTGGGGAGGAGGTCTACAACATTGCTCAATGGGACGGTGCGTCGTGGAGCCCCGTAGGTACGGGCATGAACAGCACCGTTCGCGCCCTGGCCGTTTACAACAACGAACTGTATGCCGGAGGAGAGTTCTACATCGCCGGCCTCCAGGTGACACCCTACATCGCCAAGTGGAACGGCAGCGTCTGGAGCACTGTCGGGGTGGGGACGGACGAATGGGTATTTGCCCTGGCCGTCTGGGACAACGAGCAGGCCGGCGGCTTGTTTGTGGGGGGATTGTTCCACCGAGCCGGCGAAGTCATTTCACCCTACTTCGCCCGCTGGACGCAGTCGCTGCGCACGATCGCTTCAGCCCGCACGAGTTGGCCGCCCAGGCAGCACCACGTGGCCGTCACGCACAACCCGGACGAGTACCAACTGGAGATGTACGTCAATGGCATCCTGGAAGCGGCGGCGCCGGCCGAAGGCGGTAATCCTGACCTGACCGTCACGCCGCTCTGGATTGGGCACAGCAGCGGCCCGCCTATAGATGGCGGTGCGGGGGAGTTCTTTGCCGGACAGATCGATGAAGTTCGCATTGCGAACGCGTACGCGTCGTCCTTGGACATTCAGGATCTGCTGAATGTCACGTTGAGCGATCCGGGGGCATACTCGTCCGTGGCCTATTACCGGTTCGACGAAGGCAGCGGGGAGGTGACAACGGACTCGTCCGAGAATCACAATTCCGGCACGCTGATCGGATCGCCGGATTGGATCACCTCGACCGCGCCGCTCGGGGATGAGGCGGTCTGGACGGACCAAAGCCTGCCGATCACGCTAAGCAGCAGTTTTGGTGACTGGTTCGAGATCTACGATCTGACGGGCGCGCCGCCATTCGCGGCCCTCATCCGCGTCGATGGAGCGCCAAACTCAGTCGACGTCGGTAGCGGTTTGTTCCAGGTCTTCGATTCGCACTACTTCGAAGTCTGGATACCAGACGGCAGCAACCCGACGTATACAGCCGTGTATGGGTACGCTGGCCACCCGGGCGTCACCGACGAGAACGTCCTCGCGCTGGCTTCCCGCCCGGACGCTTCAACTCCCGTGTGGGAAGACACCGAGGCGGTGCCCGACACCGGCGACGACACGCTCACCGTCTCTGGCGAGACCGGCACGCAATATATTCTGGGCGAGAAGGGCTTCGAGCTCACCATGGCCGTCTCGCCCCCGGGCGGCGGCACGACCAACCCACCTGACGGTAGTACGACGAAGTACTTGATCTTCACGGAGGTAGACATTCGGGCGACGCCGAACCCGGGCTACAGATTCGACCATTGGGAGGCGTCTGCCGGTGATCCGCCGGTCGTGGATCCGATCTGTTGGACCGAGGCGACGGTTCTGATGGACGCGGACAAGACCGTGACGGCTGTCTTTGGCGAGGACACCGCGATCGACAGCCTCTGGATGGGCGGCACGGCCTGTCCCGGATTCCCAACGTACGAATGCTGGAACAGCGCGGTGAACTGGTGCCCCCGGATTGTCCCGGACAATGTCACCGACATGGTATTCGAAGTGACCATCGATCAGGGAACCGCGACGTTGAACATCTCTCCGACCATCCGAACTCTCTCTTTGTCGAGTGGAGCCACGGTGCTGGTCGGCGAGGCGAGCGGGGCCGCCGTGCGCACGCTCGCTGTCACCGAGCCGGTCATCAACGACGGCACTTTCCATGCGAGCGGCGCGAAACGCCTGGTGCTGGACGCTCCCGCGATCGACCAGACCGCCGGCGGCCTCCTGCTGGCTGACAACAACGGCGTCATCCAAATCAACGGCGCCCTGGTCACCGGCGGCATCGCCCGTACACTCGACTGCGACAGCGCCATCGAGCTCATCGGCGGGGCCGAGTTCAACAACGTCACGATCGAAACCCTCTGCGGTATCACCGGACCCCAAGCCGTCATCGTCCCCGACGCTCAAAGCGGCGTCCTCGCGGGCACGATCGTCAACCAGGGCGGCGTGCGGGTCGCCGCGGTTGAGGAGATCACCTCCCTCGCACCCGGTCCCGATGGCGTTACACTCTCCGGCACCGGTGGCATCGTCCTCTCCGACCAGGATCTGGCCTGGTTCGGCGCCTTCGGCCGCACCATCACCAACGACAGCGGGCATAGCATCTCGGGCGCCGGCGTGCTGTACGGCGGTCTGACCAACAATCCCGGGGCCACCATTGATGCCAACCAGAACGGAGCCAGCCTCTGGATCACCGGCGTCGAGTGGAAAGTCAATGACGGCCTCTTCCGGGCCACCAACGGCGGCATCCTCGACATCTGGACCGACGTGACCGGCTCCGGCGAGTACAGGGCCGACGGCGGCACGATCGCAATCCCGTCCGCGTTTGGCTATGTCCACGTCGCGGGCTCAACGCTGACAATCGCCAACGCCGGTACTGTGGCCGTTGACAACGACACTATGCTTGATCTGTCCGGTGCCGTGACGATTCACAAGGGCGGCAGCTACCACGGGACCACGTCGGCCTCCGCCGCTCTCTTGGCCGACAACATCTTGATCGCCGGCGACGGCCTCGCGGAAGGGGGACAGATGCTCCTGACCGGTGCGATGGACGTCGCGGCGGGGAGTATCACCGTGGACGGCGTCTCCCCGTGCGGGCGTGGGTGTACTCCGCCGGTGGTGAGCCTCGCGGACTCCACCACCTGCAACACCAAGAGCTTAACTGTCATGCAAGGCGGGCTGGTAGAGTCGAGCGGCGACGCGGCGGTCGAGATCGTCGGGATCCTGGTCATCGACACCGGCGGCCAGGTGCAAGCCTCGGGCGGCTCCCTCTTGGCCGGCAGCATCGACATCTCCAACGGCGGCCAGCTCGGAGGCAGCTTGATCGTGAGTGGTTCATTTATCGCTGGAGTTGCCGGCGATGTGGTCATGAGCATGTTTGGATGTAAGGGGATCGCTCGCGGGTGTACGCCGCCGGTGTTGAATGTCTCGGGCGACCGGCAGACCGGGGGCGGCCCGCAGCTTGACCTCGACGGAGCGCTGCGGCTTATCGGGGCCGCGGATATCACCGTGGAGCCGGGCCCGACGGTCACGCTGGCCGGCGACTTCGACAATCAGAGCAACAACGCGGCGGTGTTCGACTGGAGTGGCGGCCTCATGCTCGACGGGACCGCGGTCCAGACCTTCGAGGTCGCGGGCACGGACCTGGGAGCGGTTCCCGCCGGTCTGGCCGACAACTTCGCCCTCGGCGAATTGGAGCTTGCGAGCGGCGCGGACGTGCAATTTGTCGACACCTTCGATAACGATCTGATACCGCAGAGCCCCTGTGGCGAAGCGCTGTATGTGGACACTCTGGTGCTGCGCAACGGCTCCAGCATCACGCTGAACGACTGCAACATCTACTACATCCAGTTGAGCGATGAGGGTGCGAGCATCACGTTGAACGGGTGCGGGGAATTGCTCCTCATTTCCACGTCCGCCGTCTGCCCCGGCGACAGCAACTGCGATGACTCGGTTTCTTGGCGTGACATCGACTACCTCGTCGCGGCGATGAACGACAACGTGTCGGCGTGGGAAGCCATGTTCCTCCCCGGCACGCCGACCTGCTCGTTCGAGAACAATGACGTGAACGCAGACGGGACCGTCAATTGGCGTGACATCGATCCGTTCGTGGCGTTGATGAATACGACTTGTCCGTGAAAACGAGCTGCCCTGGCCATACCAACCTGCTCAGAACCCAACCTCTTGTCTCTACTAGACTTACGCCTGGTCGCCATAATCAGGGCACACCTCCCGCGGAATCGCGGGCAAGACGAGGGTTGACAGTCGTGCAAAAAGGGACTATTAAATAGTAGGGGCGTGTCTCTATCTGGGAGAAGCTGTCCCAGTTCGGTTTCATGGGAGAGGAGTAGGATCGGAAAGTGCCAGGAAGGAAGGATTTTGCCTCACCGGGTGGCCCTCTGCTCAGAACGAGTTCAGAGATGAGGGTATCCATGTCTACGACTGGGGCGCGGATGTCGATTCACGACGCCATGGTTCCCTGCCCATGATGAGTGCGCTCGTCATGGTCGAGCTTGGATGCTAGGTTCACATCGGTTTTTGCACAGTCTTGAGAGAATGTCGATTTACATGGTGGGGGACGGAGTGATACGCGAAGAAGCAACCCGAGTAGAGGAAAAGGAGAATGGGTGATGAGAAAGACATTGGGACTGATGACAGTACTGGCGCTGTGTGTGTGCACAGCCTGGGCGGCGGAGCATGTTTCTACCTTCGACGTTACCCAAGCAGATTTCAGTTTAATCGGTTTTTCGGCGGCCGGAACGCCACCAACGCCGACCAGTGGTCTAGACTATCTGGACGTGACCAATCTCAATGGTACGTATAATCTGGACATTCCGCCGGCCGGAAGTTCGTGGCATGTTTGGATTGCCGGGTCGATGGATTTCGACTTCGACCAAAGTGGTGGTCCCCCGGACGCTTCCGCTACCTTCAACGACTATTTGGGCCAGTACGTGTCGACGGGACCCAAGACCTCGTGGGGGCCCGGTCAGGTGCCGCTTCCTGAGCTCGTGTTCGAGCAGCCCCCTTACTACCTTGAACTCCACGACCTGCTGCTTGGATTCGACGTTGATCTCGATGGTACTTATCCAAGTGGCAGCTACGGTGCTGGTGCTTATGCGATTTTTGTGCTGTCGAATGATACAGGCGGTAATCTTTACGACTTGAACGTCATATTGACCATGTTGGACAACACGTCTGGCGGAGCCGATGGCGTCATCGACGGGTGGTTGCAGAGCGACTTTAGTGTTATTTGCAGGTCTGAGTATCCGCGGCTGTCGCTCGAAGCTGACGTGTGCACCACCACGGCCGGCGGCGACGTCGTCGTGGAAATCGTGATGACCGACGTGGCCGACGAGATCAGCGGCGGGCAGTTCTTCCTGTCGTATGACCCGTCCCTGACGTTCGTCAGCGCCGATCCGGGCGACCCGCCGCCTGGCACCGACCCGCTCAATCCGTTTGAACGCGAGGTGTACGAGTTCGTCGACACCGGCGCCCGCACGATCGATTACGCGGTCGGCCTGCCGTTCCCGAATCCACCCAGCGGGTACCAGAGCACGGACCCGGTCGTGCTGGCCAAGATCACGTTCAGCGCCGCCTCGGAAGAATGCGACGTGGCGGAACTGGTGACCTTCCGCGATCCCGGCTTCCCGTTCCAGACCCGTTTGAGCAAGATGAACCCGACCGGTCCGCTGGTCGTTCCGACCGTGGACCTGCACGCGATCACGCTGGACTGGACCGATCCGACAATCATCGGTTGTCCAAGCGACATTACCCAGTCCAACGACACGGGCAACTGCTCGGCTGTTGTGACCTGGACGGCACCGACGGCCAATGACAACTGTCCTGGCGTAACGCTAACTCCGTCGCACAACCCGGGTGACACGTTCCCCGTGGGCGTAACGACGGTAACGTACACGGCCGAGGACGCCTGCGGAAACACAAACGCCACGCCTTGCTCGTTTACGGTGACGGTCAACGACACCGAGAACCCGGTCATCAGCGGCTGCCCGAGCGACATAACGCAAAGTAACGATGCGGGTGTTTGCGAGGCGGTGGTGACCTGG
>JAGMDK010000078.1 GCA_023128695.1 Phycisphaerae bacterium | reverse complement strand
ATAGCAAGCTCAAGAGCAGTGGCACCCGGCGTGGGCGTTCCGCCCGCGAATGAGCAACGGAGGGTTCAGGGTTCGGGATTCGGTGCGTGCCACTGCTGTGTCAGCAGTGCTCCAACTGTAGGGTGCGGCCCGGACGCACCAATCCCAGTCCCACATTTGAATGGTGCGTCAAGAGACGCACGCTACGCGCCTGATCCAAGGGGGATGGGACGGAAGTTGGGACTATGCCGGATTGCCGGCAAGTTCGAGGAGTTTCAGCGCGACCCAGGGCGCGCGTTCGCGCGCGAGCGCTGCCCACACTTCCTCTGGGGGAATCCAGTCCATCCAATCTCTTCTCTCCGGCTCGTGCAATACGCGGCGACCATGGCCAAGGCAGAACTGGAGTGCGTTGTTGTGCGCAGCCGCGTTAGGCTGCTTGAGCACAATGACGCGATCGTCGCCCTCGCAAAACCGAAGCGAGTTCTGATAGTCAACGCCACGCGACGAGCGCGTGGCGGGCGGTCTTCCCGAAAACTCCGCAGCGCGAATCGCCTCGATCTGCGATTCGAGGATTCGAATAACTTCATCCCGGAGTATCCCAAGCAACCGTGGGTGATCGCCATGCCTCATGAAAACCTCCTCTGGATTGAGATCATGGTCGCGAGCGCGGCTCCGCGAGCGCACTGTCAACGTCCTTGAAAAGCTCTTCAAGTGAGTCCCTTTGACCACCGAGTGCCGAACTCGCTCCGAATGCTGGGATGGTAGGCTCCGGACCGGCACGACGAACCGTGTCGAAGCAGAAGAATCCGATGATGGCAATCGCCGTAACGCAGAGCAACGCCCACGGTGCCTTGAGCTTCGGCACGGCATTGGAACTCATCATCTCCATGAGGCGAACACAACAGTAGACGGAGATGATGATGGTCAGATTGGGGAGCATAGTCCGCAGACCTCCTCGTCTTCGGGAACGCGGGGAGCGTCCGGCTGCTATTGCGCTGCGGCGGTTCGTCCTCAGAGATGCAATCGGTCCAGCGCGAGGGACACTTGAGTAATCCACCGAGATGGGTGGCTACGCGCCAATCGTTGCCGTCGCCGTTTCGCTCCACGGTCCCTTTTCGCCGGTCGTGGCGACCCAGCGGAGCATGTAGTGTGTCGTCTTGCTGCCGTCTTCGCTGGGGTAGTCTACCATGTGCGGCGTGCGCGTGTCGACCGAGAGGAAGCTCAGCTCGCTCGGGCCGGTCGGGGGCGGGTCGCAGCTTCGCGGGCGAGAGAGGTTGGGAATAAATTCAATATTAAGGGTGGCGCGGGCGTCCCGCCCGCGGTTGTAGCCTGCAATCGACGGTTGGCGGGCAAGATGCCCGCCCCACCCAGAAAAATTCACAAGCTCAGACGCCCGCCCCACCCTGAGAGAGGGCCGAATTCTGGAGAATGCGATTGCCCTGGTGTACGATACGGCCATGAAGACGATTGGCCTGATCGGCGGGATGAGTTGGGAATCGACGGTCGAGTACTACCGCATCGTCAACGAGCGTGTCGCGCATCGGCTGGGCGGCCTGCACTCGGCCCGGTGCGTCCTCTACTCGTTCGATTTCGACGAGATTGAGACCCTCCAGCGCCGCGGGGCCTGGGACGAGGCGACCCGACGGATGATCGACGCGGCCCGCGCCGTCGAGCGCGCGGGGGCCGACTTCCTCGTGATCTGCACGAACACGATGCACAAGATGGCCGGCGACGTGCAGGCCGCCGTCAGGCTCCCGCTACTACACATAGCCGACGCCACCGCGGAGCGCATCCAGGCCGCCGAGCTGCACAAGGTCGGGCTGCTCGCAACGCGTTTCACGATGGAGGAGGATTTCTACAAAGGCCGCTTGGTCGCTAAACACGGCCTGGACGTCGTCGTACCCGCGGAGCCGGAACGGCGGGTTGTGCACGACGTGATCTACAACGAATTGTGCCGGGGCGAAATCAAAGACGAATCGCGGCGACAGTTCCGGGCGATCATCGAACGCCTAGCGGACGCAGGCTGCGCGGGGATCATCCTCGGCTGCACCGAGATCGGGCTGCTCATCAAGCAGGAACACTGCTCCCTGCCGCTGTTCGACACGGCGGTCATCCACGCCGAAGCCGCGGCGGAGTTCGCGCTGGCCTGACGGCGTCAGACCTCCGAAGTCGGTTCGGTCCGTTTGTGAGTTGGAAGACAATTCCAGAGGATTGCAACCATGGTTTTCCGCGGTACACTGCGCGCCATGAGAACGAGCGAGAAGACATCCAAACGATCGGGTTTTTGTACACGATTCCTGGGCACGGCGGTCGTTCTGGCCGGACTGGGCGTTTCGGTTCACACGGCCATTGCGGAAGAGGACTGGCCGCCGGCGCCGTGGCTCGAAGTCAAGCTGGCCGCGGAAGACGCCGCCCCGTTGCCGGCGTCGATCACGGCCGAGGCGCTGGAGCAGGGCCGCTGGCGTTGCACCTTCCGGTTCCGACCCAAGCTGGAAGCCGAGCGGGTTGTTCTGACGGGTTCGTTCGCGGACTGGGAGCGCGAGGCCCACCCGATGCAGGGGCCCGACGTCAGCGGCGAGTGGACCACGCGGATCGACCTCGATACCGGCGTTTACCAGTACAAGTTCCTCGTGGACAACGACCAATGGTTCAGTGATCCGCTCAACCCCGATCGCGTGCCCGACAGCTACGGACACTTCAACTCTATCGTGCGTCTCGGGCGGCTGGCCCACATGAGGCAATCAGAGGAGCAAACGGGCGACGGACGAATTGGTGCCCTCGCCTTGGCGCACCAATCGCCGCGGCCGCTCTATATCCAGCCGGTGGGAACCGATGAGGTGTCGATCCGCTACCGCACGTTCGCGCATGATGTCCAGAGCATCTGGCTGGCGTTGAAAGACGGGACTTTGACTGAAATGAGCGTCGCCTCGGAGGGGCCGCTGTTTGCCTACTGGGAGGCCCGGATAGCGGCCCCGGCCCGCGCGGACTCGCGGACGCCGAAGCTGCGCGGCCTCGACTACACGTTCGTGCTCGACGACGGGGCCGGTCGGGTCGGCGATCCTTATTTGTATCATTTCACCCTGCCCCCGACCGGCTCGGTCGAAACGCCCGCCTGGGCCAAGCACGCGGTCTGGTATCAGATCATGATCGACCGCTTCCGCAATGGGACCGCGGCCAACGACCCGGACCCGGTCCGGCCGTGGACCAGTGAGTGGTTTACCGCCTCGGAGTGGGAGGGCAAGGACGGACAAACGTTTTACGAGAACTTCGTGTTCGACCGCATCTACGGCGGCGACCTCGACGGGCTCGCGGAGCAGTTGCCTTATCTGAAGGAGCTGGGCGTCAATGCGTTGTATCTGACGCCGGTGTTCAAGGCCCCGTCATACCACAAGTACGACGTGCAGAACTATTTGCACATTGACGACGGTTTCGGCACGCGGGGCGATTACGAGAAGGTCGCCGCGCAGGAAGACCTGCTCGATCCTTCCACCTGGCAGTGGACCGAAACTGACCGGCGTTTCCTCGCTTTCCTGAAGCAAGCGCACGAGCTGGGCTTCAAAGTCATCCTGGACGGCGTCTTCAATCACGTCGGCGTGGAGCACCCGGCCTTTCAGGACGTGCTCAAGCACGGCAAGCGTTCCCGGTATGCCGACTGGTTCGAGGTGACCTCGTGGGAGCCGTTCGCGTACAAGGGTTGGGCCGGTTTCGCGCACATGCCGGTCTTCAAGAAGAACACCCACGGCTTCGCCAGCCCCGGCGTCAAGCAGCACCTCTTCGCCGTCACCCGCCGCTGGATGGACCCCAACGGCGACGGCGACCCGCGCGACGGGATCGACGGCTGGCGGCTGGACGTACCCGACAAGGTCCCGCGCCCGTTCTGGGCCGAATGGCGGCGGCTGGTCAAAAGCACCAATCCCGACGCCCTGATCACCGGCGAGCTTTGGAACCGGGCCGACGAGTGGCTCTACGGGCGGCACTTCGACGGGGTGATTAACTACCCGTTTGCCAAGACCGTGGCCGGGTGGGTCTTCGATCGCGAGCAGAAACTAACTGTCGGCGAAGCGGTCAGCCGTTTCGCGGAACTGCGGCTGGCCTATCCGGCCGCGGCCACGTACGTCCTGCAAAACCTGATCGACAGCCACGACACCGACCGGTTGGCCTCAATGCCGCACAACCCGGACCGCGAGTACGACCGGCAGAATCGCGTGCAGGACAACAATCCCGATTACGACAACTCCAAGCCCGCGCCGGAGGCCTACGCCCGCGCCCGCCTGGCGGTGCTGCTCCAGATGACCTACATCGGCGCGCCGCTGATCTATTACGGCGACGAAGTGGGGATGTGGGGGGCGGACGACCCGAGCAACCGCAAGCCGATGCTCTGGAAGGACCTCGAGCCGTACGACGAGCCGGCGGAGAACGCCGTGCTGGAAGATCAGCTCGCCTTTTACAAGCAGGCGCTCGCGCTGCGGAATGATCATCCGGCCCTGCGGATCGGCTCGTTTACGAACCTGCTCGCCGATGACGCCGCCGACGTTTGGGCGTTCCTTCGCAGCGCTGAGAGCGAGCATGTGCTGGTGGTGTTGAATGCGTCGGGTACGCCGCGGGAGGTGGACGTGCCGCTACCGGACGGCGCGCCTCTTGCTTGGACCACCATCTTTGGTAAAGACAGTTCGGAATCCGTTTCTGAAGGCAAGTTGACGGTCACTGTCCCGCCCATCGCCGGCGTCGTGCTGCACGCCGAGGGCAAGTAAGCAAACCGCGGTAGTCGGCGTGTAGCATGGTCAAGCGCAGCGCGGCCATGTTCAGAGGACCAGAACATGCCCGCGCTGCGCTTGGGCATGGCACCCGGCGCAGCGCGGCCATGTTCAGAGGACCAGAACATGCCCGCGCTGCGCTTGGGCATGGCACCCGGCGACAGTGAATGTGAATAAGGAGACCGCCAGATGAGCAATGTCGCCATTCCAAACTGGAATCTCCAAGGCGTCCTGCCGCCAATCAATTCGGTCGCGCCCACATCGACGGATCGGTCGCCTTACGCGGTTTCGCTGACCGATTTGGTCTTGCGTTTTGGGACTTCGCCTGATCGCCAGACCATATTCACGGGCTTCCTGAAGTTCCGTTCTGCTCTGCATGCTGCTGGGCTTGTCGATGGGTTCCAATGGGTGAACGGCAGTTTTCTTGAAGATATCGAAACTACAGAAACGCGTAACCCCGCCGATATCGACATCGTCACTTTCTATCATTTGCCCGATGGAGAGACACAAGAGACCGTAATAGCCGCCGCGCCACGCCTTTTCAGTCGTACTTACACCAAGAAAGCCTATCATGTTGATGCCTATTTCGTTCACTTGAACGGCAATTCGCCAGAGTGGCTCGTGGAGCGATCCGCCTACTGGTACAGCATGTGGTCCCACCGACGGAACGAGCAATGGAAAGGCTATCTGCAGATTGGTCTTTCTCCGGCGGATGACCCGGTAGCCAAGGCCAACCTCGACAAGAAAACGAACCAGGGAGGTCAGCCATGAACCTGCAGGAGTTCCACCAGCTTCAGGCCGAGCGAGCGGCGTTAAAAAAAATGCTCGATCAGTTGCCCGCTACCAGCGTGATAGATCGAATGAGTCTGGAAGACCGCAAAAAGGAAGTTGAAGAGGCGCTTGCTTCCCAGCCTGAGCCTTCACGCGAGCCCGTCCGCGCCAAACTGACCTTTCGCGGGAAGCCGATCGTGGGCAGCCATGGGATGTTCGCCGAGTTCGGCGCGGCGGTCGTCAATAGCTTTGCAGAAGCAGTCGCCGCTATCGGCGCGAGCCAAACCGGGCCACTCGGTACGCGTGGCGCAATCCCCAAGCGCGACGACTATCGGCTATTGATAACGGGCACCGCGCTGGGGTCTTTCGGCTTCGAACTGGAAGAAGCGCCCAAGGATAACATGATGCTTTTCCCTGAGCTGTCGCCGGTCGAGTCGGCAATCGAGCAGGCAAAAGCGATCATGGAGGCCTCGCTTGGAACTGATGATGATTTGACCGAGGCCATATCCGATGCTGGTCCGCGCGCTCTTGACGAACTGCGGACATTTCTGAAAACCATGGCTGATCAGGAGGCAGTCTGCACTCTTGAGTTCAAGGACGAAGTGTTCCGCTTTGCCGATGTGGGACAGGTCCGCCGAAGCGAGCAGCGGCTCAGCCAGGACAACATCCACGAAGAAGACGTTGAGATCGCCGGGGTATTTCAAGGGGTCCTGCCCAAACGCCGCACGTTCGAGTTTCGCGTCTCAGAAACGGATGATGTGATTTCAGGAAAAGTTGGCCCCGATATCGAGGAGGCGAGACAGATAAATCACATCCTGGAAAAACCATTGATAATCAAAGTCCGTACGAGACGCGCAGGCACAGGCCGCCCTCGGTATGTCCTCTTGAGCTACGAGTTGAGTTGCGAGGAGACTTCAACGCAAGGTGAGCAAGGGAGCGGACATGTCGAATAGGCCGGTGGCACTGACGGCGTGTGGCATGGTCAAGCGCAGCGCGGCCATGTTCAGAGGACCAGAACATGCCCGTGCTGCGCTTGGGCATGGCACCCGGTGCTGAAGGTCCTGCCAACGTAGGGTAGGCTGGCATAATGGTGGTCTGGCCCGTGTGGCACAGGCGTTTCGCCTGTGGGTCAGACAGAGGGATCGCCGGTCCGAAAAGCGGTATCCGGACCTTCGGATTTGACAAAATGGGTAAATTGGATAAACTGTGCGGTATTATGAGCCCTGGAAATAGCGTTTCCAAGCTGAGATCGACTACCGCGCCTTACTTGGCGCCGGCGCCCGCACCCAAGCAATAGGTCGGCACCGCCCCTCACCGAAGTCCGTACCCGACCTCACCGAGATGCGGACCCTATCTCACTGGGGGGCAGACCGCATCTCACCGAGATGTGGGCCTCTATATCAGTGAGGTGCGCGGTCAGGGAGTGACAAGGCGATCGTAGACATGTTTGAAGAAACGGACGGGTGCCCCAAATTCGAAGAACCTGGGCCACCCGTCTACGGGAGTTATTGCGATGGGAAAAACCAAAGGCCGAACAGCACGTAATGCTTCGACGAGCCGTGTGTGGTCTCGACTCTGGCGCGCGCTCAAGGCTGGGGATCCGGTTGCTATCGTTGGCCTCATTATCACTGTCGTTGGCCTCATTATCGCTGTCGTTGGCCTCATTATCACTCTGATGGCGCTTTGGTTCGACGCTAATCGTAGAATCACCGAGTTGACCGGTGAGAATTCGGTCCTGCAGATCGAGAACAAACAGTCGACCGATAAGATTTCGGTCCTGCAGATCAAGAATACAGAGTTGACCGATGAGATTTCGGCCTTGCAACTCGAGAACATAAGGCTGCGAGCAGAACTGAACAAGTGCGACGAAGCAAGAACGATTCTCGAGAGAGCGGCGCGCCCAGACTCATCAGAGCCGCTCCCGCCACGAGTGGGTAAGGCAGTTCCTGCCTCGGTTCGGCGATTTCCTGTCGATATACGTTATGTTGCCTCGGGCAAGATGGGCGACATTGGGGATGTCACATTCGGGGGCGGAAAGTTCACCTACAAGACCGTGGGACAAGGCCCGCATGAATGGAAATTCAAATACGTCGACAATGAGCTCAACCCCAGGCCTGCCCAGTTCGGTGGGGTAGTGTGGCTGAGTCCCCAGAGTGAGTTCGGGACCTTTTCTGACGGTGGATACGACCTCCGGGGGTTCCGCGGGATCGAATGGGAGGCAAAAGCCACCGGAGACCCAGTGAAGGTGGAGTTCTTCATTGGCGGCATTAACCGGGTGGGGAGCAAAGGTGAGGACGGGAGGTTTGAGTTCGTTCGCGCTCCGTATCCTGATACGATGCCGCGGACTGGTCTTGGAATCAGGAAACTGACAAACGAATGGCAGACTTTCCGCGTGTCTCTCGCGGATCAACCAGAGGGCAACTTCGCGCGGGTAGTTGGGGGGTTCGGCTGGATTGCGACCTGGGGGAATAACGGCGTAGAGCCCGATGAGTCGGGGATGGGCCCGAATAACGTCAAGAAGTTCACCTTCGAAGTGCGGAACGTATTCTACGTGAAGGAGATAGAGTAATGAGTGCGGAACTGTGTAATGCTAGTAAACGGATTGCTGACCGACGAAACATGCCCCCTGCGAAGTTCTCACACCTACGATTGGTGCTGGCGTTCCTATGCCTTATCACAACGGGCATGGCTTCCGTGGTCTGCGGCGCTCCTGTTCTTGAGGAATGGCAGCAGAAAGTCTCGCGTATTCGCTGGGTGGCGTACTCGCCACCGAGTGCTAACCCAGTGAAGGGCGTCTCGGCGACCCCAGAGGCATTGAAAGCTGATCTTCTTGTCCTGCGCGAGGCGGGCTTCACAGGGGTCGTGACCTACTCGGCATCCGGCGTGCTCGGACGAGAACTTCCCGTGCTGGCCCGGTCGCTAGGATTTGAGGGGGTTATTGTCGGGGTGTGGGATCCCAGGAACGCAAACGAGATTGCCGCGGCAAAGGCGTGTTCTGGGAACCCGATTGTCCTTGGATTCTGCGTGGGCAACGAAGGGCTGGCGAAGCGGTACCAGATGACCGACCTGTCTCGGGCAATCCAGCAACTCCGCGAGGCAACAGGGAAACCGGTGACCACGACCGAGGAGATCGATGACTACGGCGAGGAAGATCTACTCCGACTGGGTGACTGGGTATTTCCGAACGCGCACCCGTATTTCCATAATAAACTTGACCCGGCAAGCGCCGTTCGTTGGACGCAAGGCGCGTATGAGGATCTTAAGAGGAAATGCGGCCGCTTCGTCCTTTTCAAGGAGGTTGGCCTCCCGACGGAAGGCGATCCAGAGCACAGGCTGTCTGAGACCGCTCAAGAACAATACTATCTGAAGCTCGCAGAGACACCTGTTCGCTTCGTGTATTTCGAGGCGTTCGACCAGCCGTGGAAAACTCACCTTCCCGTGGAGCCGCACTGGGGCATGTTTCACTCTGACAGGTGGCCCAAACGCCTAGGCTGGCGACTCATGGGAAAAGAGCCAACTTCAAGACCCGCTAGGCAAGCCGCCCAGGCCGTTGCGGGCGCGTTCTACATCTACCTTGATGGCGACTCGCCGAAGAACCACTACAAGCCGACCGGATACATGGGAGACTGCGGAGATATTCACATCGACGAGACTTTCGAGGACCGACCCCACTCCGGTCAAACCTGCATCCGCATCGTGTATGATGCCAAGGGGAAGAAGCCGAACGAATGTTTGTACCGTCCACCATGCAAGTGGGCGGGTGTGTATTGGCAGCACCCCCCCAACAACTTTGGAAAGAATCCAGCCAACAAAGGAAAAGGGTTCGACCTGAGTGCTTACGGGCGGCTCGTGTTTTGGGCCAGGGCCGACAGAAAGTGTAAGATCGAATTCAAGGTGGGTGGGATAGACGCACCTTACGGCGACAGCCTGTCCTACCCCCGGAGCAAGACGGCGAAGCTCAACGACAAGTGGCGGGAGTTTCAGGTTGATCTGAAGGGAGCGGACCTCAAACATATCATCGGTGGGTTCTGTTGGGTAAGCAACTGGGATGCCAATCCTGACGGTGTGACCTTTTACCTCGATGATATTCGGTTCGATGCAGGACACGAGAAGAACGGCAGCCAAGTGTCGCCCGAAGATGTCCTCCATGCGAACCTGTTGGATGCATCGCCAGAGACGGCTGCCCCCAAGAAAACAGAGAAGCGACCTGCTTTGCCCTCAGAGCCCGAAGGGAGTCAGTACTTGCCAATGAATACGGGGAACACATGGACCTATTACAAGTCGACCAGTGGAAAGGGGGAGATATTGCTTTGGGCACTGATCGAGAGAAGTGGGGATAAGGGAAAGGTAGCGTACATCACCGCTAAAGCAGGCCCGGCAACCTCTCAAGAGACATACACCGTTCAGGAAAGCGTTCAGGATGGGCGCTTGAAATTCTGGCAAATCAGAGTGGATCCCACCGAGGCAAGAGATGGCAGATATGGATCTATCCCAGGGACGGCGCTTAGGGTAGAGAAAATCCTGTGGGGCAGAGTTCCTTCCTCTGAGCACATCATAGAGATTGACGAAGTTATCGTCAGAAACCCGGTCTTTGGAGGAACAGAAGTGAGAGAAGAACGCCCTATCCTCCCCGAGCCAAAGACCACGGACATGGAGGTACGTATTGTCCCCGGAACCTGGAACGGTTCTTCCTTCCATCCAACACCTGTCAACATGGAGATCAAAGCCTCTCTTCAGAAGATAGACATCGTTGTGCCAGCCGGATCTTGGCGTGAAGTTCTCGAAGTGACTACCGATGTAAAACAGGAAGGTGCAAAATGGACCACGATCTCGTACTACGTTCAGGGCGTCGGGCTTGTCAAAGAGGTGCAGTTCGATCCCGAAGGAAGTGAGTCATATAGGCTGGAGTTGAAGTCGTTCCAGTTGAAAAACCCCGATCACAAGTAAGGGCCTACGGCCTCGTGCCACTGCTCATGTGAGCCGTGTATGGTGGTCCCGGACGCACCCCAATGCTGCGGCAGCGGCTTGGCTATTAGGGGAGGTCCCGGCCGCGGTCGGCGGGCTGACGCCACTGGGACGCCTGATTCGGTTTGCTCCACGCTTCGTAGAGCTTGACGATGCGCTCCCGGGCCTGGCGCTGACGGTTCTCGGGAGCCTGGGGGTTGTCCTTCACTCCCGCGTAGCCTTCCAACAGGAGCGGCTCGGCTTCCGTGTACTTGCCCTGTCCGGCCAGGGCGCCGCCGAGGAGGCTCAGCGTGTCGGCGATCAGCCAGTGCCCTTTTTCCAAGGTTTTTTGCCGAATCGCCAGACATTCGCGCAGGAGCGGCTCCGCGGCCGCGTGATCGTCCTGCTCCATCAGGGTCCGACCCTGAAGGGCGAGCGCGCTGCTGAGGGTGGCATCGGGGTTCAGGGATTCGTCGAGTAGGGTGGCCAGCCGCTCGCCATAGACTTTTCCCGCCGCCAGGAAATCACCTTTCTCCAAAAGGAGTTCGACGAGCCGCTTGGCCAGTTCCGCACGGTTGTAAGGACCACCGACCCAGGCCCGGGCGACCGCCTTCTTCTGCGTCTCAATGGCCCGTTCGAGGTTATCGGTCATGTGATACGCGACCGCCAACGTGTCCAGGAAGTCGGCATTTCGGCCGCCGTCCAATTCGACCGCCCGCATAGCGATGGGCAAGGCCGTCTCGGGGGCGCGGAGGTCCGCGGGCTCACAGAGCAACAGAAGCCAGGCATACTCTTTGAGCGTGAGGGCATCCGCTTCCGGACGCTGGGCCGCCTGCCGGCGTTGTGCGATCTGTTCGGCGACGTAGGGCCGGGTCTCGTCCAGTTTCCCCTGGGCGCGGAGCACCCGGAGCAGATTAGTCAATGGAACTCGCGTCCCGGGATGCCCGGGGCCGAGGACGCGGCGGTCGATTTCAAACGTCTGGCGGAACAACTCCTCCGCTTGGGCGTGCTTGCCCTGGACCTCAAGTACCTGTCCCAGACTGTTCATCGCCTGCGGGGTGTCGGGGTGCTCGTCGCCGAGCACGCGGCGCAGCGTATCCAGGGCCAGTCGCAGGAGCGATTCCGCCTCCGAAAGCAGGCGTTGTCCATAGAGCGCGGTCCCCAAGTTGACCATTGACCTGAGGGTCTCGATGTGCTCGTGGCCGAGCACGCGGCGTCGGATTTGCAGCGTCTGACGATGAACTTGCTCCGACTCCGCGTATTTGCCTTGCCGCCCCAGCGCGACCCCCAACCGGTTCATTGAGGTCAGAGTGTCGGCGTGTTCGGCGCCGAGCACGCGGCGTTGGATATTCGCCGTTCGGCGGGCCAGGGCCTCGGCCTCCGCGAACTTGTGTTGACTCTCGAGCAAGTCCGCCAAAAAGCTTCTGGAGCGCAGCGTGTCCGGGTGTTCGTCGCCGAGCACTCGCGTTCGAATCGCCTCCGCGGCCCGCAGGTGCACTTCCGCGGCAGGGTAATGTCCGAGGGCCTGGTATGTCGTGCCGATCGTCGTACGTACCGTGGCTTCGACCTCACGCTGCCCGGCAAGTAAGCCTTCCTCGATCCGCTTGGCGGCCTCGTCCAAAACGTAGCGCACCGTGACCTCGCGGCCCAGGGCTCGGCTCGGGTCCACCGACGCCAGCATCTGGAGCACGAATTCGTTGACCGCCGCGAACCGGGCCGCTTCCTGTCTTGCCGTTTCCGCGTTGGCCTCGGCCAGTTTGCGTTGGGCCCGCTCACTCTCGCGGGCAATGTCGGCTTCGACGCGGGCCGCTTGGGCCTCGTCGCGTTCAGTCTCCAGAGCGGCTCCGGCGCGCGTGGCCTGGATGAAGCCGAACGTGGCCAGCGCCAATCCGAACACCAGGGCCGCGGCGACAAAGGAACTCGCCCAGACCGCGGCCCGATTACGCTGAATGAACTTGCGGAGCTTGTACCTCACACTCGGCGGACCGGCCAGCACCGGCTCGTGATTCAGGTGCCGCTCGATGTCGTTGGCCAGCTCGTTGGCGGTCGCGTAGCGGCGGGTGCGGTCCTTCTCCATCGCCTTCATCACGATCCAGTCCAGATCACCGCGGATCAGCTTACTAAGCGCCGCCGGTTCCGCTTGGCGGTGCACGCCGATCTCGGTGCCTTCCGCGGCGAGCGTCGCCACCCGCGTGGAGGGCTTCTCCGGCTCCACCTCCCGGATGATGCGCTGAATCTCCCCATAGGACGCCTTACGCAAGGTCTTGGCATCGAAGGGCGTGCTGCCCGTGAGCAGCACATACAGGAGCACGCCGAGCGAGTAGATGTCCGTACGTGTGTCCACGTCCAGCCCGCTGATTCCCGCCTGATCGGGACTCATGTATTCCGGGGTGCCGATGAATTGGCGGAATTCGGTGAAGAGCGTCTTGTCCGTCAGCCGTTGGCTCGTCGCCTTGGCGATGCCGAAGTCGATCACCTTCGGCACCGGCCGGCTGTCGTGCAGGGTCACCAGCACGTTGTTCGGCTTCAGATCGCGATGGATGATGCCCTTCTGATGAGCGTGCTGAACGGCGTGGCAGACCGACAGGAACAGATGCAGCCGCTCCCGCGTGGCAAGCCTGTTCTTGTCGCAATACTCCGTGATCGTGATGCCTTTGACGAGTTCCATCACGAAATACGGCCGGCCGGTCTTGGTCGCCCCGGCGTCGAGCACCTGGGCGATATTCGGATGGTCCATCAACGCCAACGCCTGCCGCTCGGCTTCGAAGCGGGCGATCACCTGCTTCGTGTCCATGCCGGGCTTGATGATCTTCAGCGCGACCTTGCGGCGGACGGGCTCTTCCTGCTCGGCCATGTAGACGCTGCCGAAGCCGCCTTCGCCGATTTGCTGGAGCAGCTTGAAGTGTCCGATTCTCGTACCGGAGGCTTCGCCGGCCGGCGAACTCTGGCAGGTGGCGTCGGGATCGACCGCCGGCGTGTCGAGGAAAGAGTCCGCCTGATCATGGGCCTTCAGCAGCGACTCGACGGTGGCCCGGAGCAACGGATCGTCTCCGCAAGCGTCGTCCAGGAAAGCGGCCCGCTGGACCGACGAGCCCTGCTTGAGGGCGGCGTGGAAGAGTTGTTCGAGTTGTTCGTGCTGTACTCCGGACACGACATCGCTCCTGACAACTCGCGTTCACGAGCCGCATTCTAGCAGATACGTCCGCCGCAAAAGCCGGTGCTCGTCGCAAATTGTAGCGGCCGGGCCCCGTACCGGCCGAATCACCGGCTGGAAGCCGGTGCCACACATGAATAACTGTGGGTGCCCCATCCCGTCCAAGTGCCTGCGTAGCAGCGAAACGGCTTGTGTCGGTACACTCTGGCAGTATAATTACATTTTGTATCCCGCTTTCGTTAGCAAATGGCCCAATTTGGGGAGAGAAAATCATGCTTCGCTTGCAGATCGCCCTTGGATGCACTCTCGTTTCAGTCTCCGCGGTTGCTATCGGACAGACCACGGTGAACTCGACCTGGGACGGCTCGACGGACAACTGGTCGCAGACCACTCGTTGGGACGTTCTGGGCGGGTCGGACCCATACCCGGACAACAATGCGACGTACATTTACAACGCCGCTCTGCCAGTCACCGGCACGCCCTACGTCGTGACGGTGGACGCAGCCGACGTCGAGCTCCTGAGCCTCGCGGTGAGCTCGGATGCCGAACTGCTATTCGACAGCGGCAGCAGCGGCAGCTTCTATCCCGGCGTGCTGACCAACACCGGTCTGATCGAACTGCGCGCCGGCGTCCTGCGCTTCACCGGCGGCGCGGTCACCAACGACGGCACGATCCGCTTCGACACCGACACGAACAACGAGTACATGTATGTCGAAGCTGACACGGCCTTCAGCGGCACGGGAACGTTCCTATTCCAGGACAACGGCACCGACGACCCGCGCGACCACGAGATCAGAATCTACACCAACCAGACGCTGACGAACGGGTCGAACCACACCATCGCGGGCGGGGCGGGCCAATTCTACGGCGTCGATGATCCCAGCATTCTCATAAACGACGGCACGGTCTTGGCCAACGTCGCCGACCGCACGATGGACTTCCGCGGGTACGACGGCTACTACGGGAAACGCCATTACCGCTTGCACGTCACCAACAACGCGGCGATGTCGGCGGTCAGCGGGGGTACGCTCCAGATGCGGGCCACGTTCACCAACAACGGCACGCTGACCGTGGACGCGGCTTCGCAACTCCTGCTGGACTCCAACGGACCAAAGACGATCGGCGGGACGGTGAACAACGACGGTCTGATCGTCGGCAGCTACACCGTGACATTTGCCGGCGCCGCCGTCAGCGGGACGGGCGAGTACCGGCAGACCTCGTCCATGGTCACGTTCGACGCCGCCTCGACGGTGGAGTTCGGAGCGCTCAGTATCCAGTCCAGCGGGCAGATTACGGTCGCGGACGGCGCGCTCGTCACCGTGATCAACCGATACAACCACACGCTGACCAACGAGAGCTACCACGATTTCAACGCCACGGGCGGACTGCGCGTGACCGGCGGAACGACGGCCGGTCCGACCGACTACGGCGACTTCGCCAGCATCGAGATCGCCGGCGAGGACTTGGGCACCGATCCGGTCAACCACGTCGGTGATCCCGCCGGCTTCGTCGACAACTTCCACCTGCCGCGGCTGGTCATCGGCCCGGCGGCGAAGGTGAACCTGTTCGACGTGATTAACAACGACAACCGGGGCGGCGTGGGGGGTATCGCCGAGGCCCTGTACGTCGATTCACTCGAATTCGAGGACGCCGGCGGCATCCTGAATCTCAACGGGTACCACCTGTACTACAACACCCTCACCGGCAATGCGAGCCAGATCGTGGATTCCGGCGGCGGCGAAGATTTCATCAACTCGACCTGGATTTGCACGACCGACGACTGGTCGGCCACCGCCTGCTGGGACCAACTCGCACCCGGCGACAGCTATCCCGACAACGGTCTGGACGTCGGTTACGACGTCTTCCTGCCCGCGAATGCCGGCACGCCGTACACGGTGACGGTGGACGTTTCCAACGTGGAGCTCCACAGTCTGGACTTGGACGCGGACGCCGAGTTGCTCCTGAATAGCAATTACTTCTATATCGACCTGCTGGACAATGCCGGCCTGATCGAGCTGCGCACCAGCTCACTGCGGTTCACCGGGGGCGGCGTGACGAACGACGGCACGATCCGATTCGATACGGACACCTCTTCGGAGAGCATGTACGTTGTCTACGACACGACGCTGGGCGGGACCGGAACGCTGCTGTTCCAGGACAACGGCGTCAACGATCCGGGCGATCACCGGCTCGACATCTATCAGAACCGCACCCTGACCAACGGGGCCGATCACACGATCGCGGGCGCGGCCGGCCGGATCCACGGCATGAGCAGCCCCACCTACTTCGTGAACGACGGGATCGTGCTGGCCAACGTGGCCGATCGAACGCTCGAGCTCTCCGCCTACTATGCCTGGTACCTCTGGGTGACCAACAACAACCTGATGGCGGTCTCGAACGGGGCCACGCTGGAGATCGAGGCCCGCTTCACCAACAACGGCACGCTGACGGTAGACTCCGCTTCGCAACTCAACTTGGCCTACATCGGCTCCGGTTCGCACCTGATCGGGGGCACGTTGAACAACGATGGGCTGGTCGTCGGCAGCTACAACGTCACGTTCGACGGAACGGCCGGAAGCGGGACGGGGGACTATCGGCAGACCTCGTACGCGGTCACCTACGGATCGGGCACGACCGTGGCGTTCGGGTCGCTGATGCTTGAGGGCAGCGCGGGAATCACCGTCGAGGATGGCGGTCTGGCCACGGTCGAGGGACACTACAGCTACGAGATGAACGACGAGAGCGACCACGACTTCAACACCAGCGGCACCCTGCGGGCGACGGGCGGCACCGCGGCCGGCCCGACCGACTACGACGATTTCGCCAATATCGAGATCGGCGGTACGGACCTGGGGACTGATCCGGGCAACCACGTCGGCGACCCCGCCGGCTTCGTCGACAATTTCCACCTGCCGCGTCTGATCGTCGGCCCCGGCGCCAAGGTCAACCTGTTCGACCTGATAAACAACGGCAACCGGGGCGGAGTCGGCGGCGCCGCCGAGGCGCTGTACGTCGACACGCTCGAGTTCGAGGACGCGGGCGGCCTGTTGAACCTCAACGGGCTGCACCTTTATTACAACACCCTGATCGGAAACGCGGGCCAGATCGTGGACTCCGGGGCCGGGGCCGGCGTGCTGACATCCACCTGGATCTGCGGCAGCGACAACTGGTCCGAGACCACGTGTTGGGACGTGCTGCGCCCCGGGGACTCGTATCCGGACAACGCCGCCGGGATGCCTTACGATGTCCTCCTGCCTGCCGCCGCCTCTCCCTACGCCGTGACGTTGAACGCGGACTACGTCGACGTGCTCAGCCTCGCCGTGAGCGCGGACGGCGAGTTGCTGATGAACGCCCGGGACTTTCGGCCGGGGCGGCTGACGAATGCTGGGCTGATCGAGGTGCGCTACGACGAAATGATCCTCAACGACGAGGCCACGAACAACGGCACTATCCAATTCGACCTGGACACCACCAACGAGGACATCAACGTCGAATTCGATCTGGACCTCGTCGGTACGGGCACGCTGCTGTTCCGGGACAACGGCACTAACGATCCGCGCGACCATCAGGTGGTCATCCGCCAGGACCGCACGCTGACGAACGGACCCGATCATACGATCGAGGGCGGGGCCGGTGAGATCTATGGCTTCAGCTCCCCAACTTACTTCGTGAACGACGGAACCGTGCTGGCCAATGTGGCCGATCGAACACTACGAATCACCGCCTACAACGGCTGGTACATCTGGGTAACAAACAACAACCTGATGGCGGCCGAAAGCGGCGGCACGCTGGAGATCGCGGCGCGGTTCACCAACAACGGAACCCTGACGGTGGACGCCGACTCGCAACTCAACCTGGCCTACATCGGCTCCGGACCCCACACGATCGGCGGCACACTGAACAACGACGGCCTGGTCGTCGGCAGTTACAACGTCACGCTCGATGCCACGGCCGGGAGCGGGACGGGTGAATACCGGCAGACTTCGTCCACGGTCACCTTCGCCGAGAACACGACGGTGGAGTTCGGGACGGTCAGTATGCAGTCCAGCGGGCGGATCACCGTCGAGGACAACGGCCGCGTCACGGTCAGCAAGCAGTATACGCACGTCCTGACCAACGAGAGCTACCACAACTTCAACGCCAGCGGCGTCCTGCGGGCCATCGGCGGCACCACCGGCAACGTCTGCGACTTCGACACCATCGTTCAAATCGAAGTGGCGGGCAGCGACCTCGGAGATGACCCCGCCGGCTTCAGCGACAACTTCCAGCTCCCGCGGCTGATCATCGCTCCGGGCGCGAAGGCCGTCGTGGTGGACAACGTGGACAACGGCAACCGCGGCGGCGTGGGCGGCAACGACGAGGCGCTCTACGTCGACACGCTCGAATTCGAGGACGCCGCCGGCCTGCTGGTCCCCAACGATCTGCACATCTACTACAACACGCTGATCGGAGACCCGAGTCAGATCGGAACCGGGCCGGACTGCAACACCAACGGCGTGCCCGATGACTGCGACATCGCCAATGGCACGAGTCAGGACACCAACGGCAACGGCATCCCCGACGAGTGCGAGCCGCCGCCGCTGCTCACCCTCTACTTGGCTGACACGTGCTATAGTGCCACGGAGACGGTTGTCACCGTTACGATCGACCTCTCCGGCGCGACCGAGCCGATCACCGGCGGGCAGTTCTTCATGAGCTACGATTATACAGTGCTCGACTTTGTCAGTATCGAGCCGGCCGACGCCGGGGGGACCGACCCGGATAATCCATTCGAGCTTGAGATTTACGAGGTCGTTGACGAGGGGGCGGGCACGATCGATTACGCCGTCGGCGTGCCGTTTGGCAATACCGGCACGACCGACGATATGAGCATGGCTGTCATCACGTTCAATGCAATTGGAGAGTCTTGCGCGGTCGAGAACCTGGTTGCCTTCCGCTTGAATCCGCCCTTTGAAACACGGCTCTCAGGCCTTGCCACTCCGTTGCCGGTTATCACAAGCGACCTGGCGGCTATCACGCTCGACATCTCGGCCCCGAACGTGACCCCGCCGGCGGACATCAACGTAAACGCCGACGCCGGCGGCTGCACGGCCACGTTGGACCCGGGTTATGCGACGGCCACCGACAATTGCACCGCGGCCCAGGACATAATCATCACCTGGGTTCGCAGCGACGGCGGCACGAGCCTGACTGACCCGTACGATTCGGCCGACTCGCCCATCACGATCACGTGGACCGCCGAGGATGAGTGCGGGAATACTTCGCAGCAGGTGCAGACGGTCACAGTGGCGGCCTACAACGAGCTTGTCGCGAACGTGCAGCTCTCGCCGACCTTGTTTGACCCGACGCCGGATGTGCCGGGCGACACGCTGGAGCGTTGTGTGACGTTCAGCTTCTACACTTGTCCGAACACGACGTCGGTCAAGACGCTCGACGCCGTGTTGACCTTCTCGGCCGACAACGATGTCACCAACGGCGATCTGATTTCTCCGACAATGCTGCTGGTGGATTGCGGCAGCTATACCTGCGTCTCGGCCGAGGACGAGTTGCACACGCTGTCAGTCTGGCTCGATGAAAGCGGACCGGACTTCGGGATCGTGGGCGGCCAGTACGTCGCCGACTTCACGGGCGACCCGGCCGGCGGCGGCCACTGGCTCACCGGCGGGGATCTCTTCAACGACGACCTGATCGACATCGCCGACTTCGGGACCTACATCGCCGAGTGGGGCGCGACCTACGGCGGCGTCCGCCACACCGATTGTGCGACCCCGTTGCCGCACGCGGACATCAACGGCGACGCGGCGATCGGTCCGGGCGATTTCGCGTTCATCTACACGAACTTCTTGTCGTACACCAGCGGCGGTTGCTGCGGCGGCACCTTCACCCGCCGGCCGCTGACGTCGATCACGGTCGGCGAGCTGGCGGCGCTCGGCGTGCCCAACGCGCGGCGCGCTGACCTGAACAACGACGGCGTGATTGACTTCGACGACGTGGAATTGTTCCTGAGCGGAACGCTGCCCGAGGACGACCTCACGGGTATTTCGTCGCGTTGACAAAAGCTCGGTGGGGTGGCACGGCTGTGTCAGCCGTGAACAAGGCGCAGATGGGTGGCACGGCTGTGTCAGCCGTGTACAAGGCGCAGGTATTCACGGCCGACACGGCCGTGCCACCCATCGTATTCACGGCCGACACGGCCGTGCCACCGATCGTCTTTGCCGATTTCGTCGAAGCCTCCTCGGGCGGCCCGTCACAACTGTGCACCGAATGGTTCCGCCCATAACGGACATATTCACAGGGTGGGCTGGCGAAACGGGATGGGGCACCCTCCGCGAATCTGTCATGCGCCCGCACGGAGGCGCGCAAAAAAATGAACGCGCCACCCAACCGTCATATGACGGGCGATTGACGCGTCATTGATTCAAATTGCCGCCTCGGCGGCTGGGATAATCCGCGCTTATCGAGCAGATTACCCAGTGGTGGTGGTGGGGATCAGGCCCGACAACAAGGTGCCGCCGCCCAAGACCACCAACAGAATGCCACCGATGACAGCGGTAAGTAATCCGCCCCAAAAACTGTTCAACCAACCACCCATGTCTCTACTCCATATACCATGCAACCACTCGCATTGGCCTCCGCCGCGCCGGCGGGAGTCTGCCGCAACGACTTCAAGCAACATATGTTACCGCCCCCGGCTTCGCCGTCAATGGGCTCTGCGAACGACTTTCAGGTTTTTTTCAGGGCTGTTTACGCTGCGAGCCGCGGCTTCAGCCGACCTTCGCCAAGACGGATTTGCCATAGTTCTGGTCGTCGTGGAAATCCGCGGGCAAAGGCGGGGGCGTCAACAATTCACATGCCCGCCGTTGAGCCCGGGCCGTGTCCGCGACGACGGATTTCAGCCTCTGAAGGGACGTGCCGCGGTGATTGACCGACAACAGCAGGTGGCCACCGGGATCAAGCAGCTCCAGAGCACCCCTGACCAGCGGCTCCAGATCTGCCGGCAGCGAAAAGGTCCGCCGCGGCCTCCTAAGTCGACTAAAAGTAGGTGGGTCCAAGATGATGACATCGAAGCGGTGTCCCTGGCGGTTCGCGCGGCGATAGTAGTCAAAAATGTCCGCGCAATAAAAGCGGTGCCGCTCGGGAGCGATTTCGTTGGCCGCCAGATTCCGCTGCCCCCATTCAAGGTATTTCTTTGATACATCTACACTTACGGTCGAGGCCGCCCCGCCCAGGGCCGCCGCCGCCGTAAAGCCGCAGGTGTAGGCAAAAGCGTTTAGCACTCGGCGATCGGCTGCCAACTCGCGCACCCGGGCCCGCCGCACGCGATGATCCAGAAAGAGACCCGTGGCGTAACCGTCGTACGGGTGAACCAGAAAAGTGATGCCGTTTTCCAGGACGGCCAACTCCGGCTCCACCGGCACGCCGATCCAGGGTTTCGGATCGCGGTGCAGGCGTTCCAGGCCGGTCTGAGCTGTAGTTCGATCCTTTGGGAAGACCTTGCGGTAGACGGCCCGGGCCTGCACGCGACGAGCGGCTTGGGCACACAGTTCGTGCGCGGTTTCGGCCGGTACAGTGAGACGGCCTTCGTGCAACTGCGCCACCAGCACGTCGCCGAATTTCTCGATCACCAGCCCGTCGATGTTGTCGGCCGCGGCGTTCACAAGACGCCCCACGTTCGTCCGCGGGTCGGCCAGCAACTCGGCACGCCGGGCCAGGGCCGTGTCCATCAGCCGCACGGCGCGCTTTATTCGGCCCAGACACGCAGAGCCTGAGCCCCCCATCGCGTTAGGCGTCCTTACAGCGAAAGCACGAGTCTCAACCCCTCGTCGAGCGCGGAGAGCAACCTTGGAGAGAGTATACGAGCCCGCCTTGTCAGATACGATCTGTCAAGGGTGAGCAGTTGCGAGACATTGATGACGGACTCCTTATCAAGACCGCTCTGGCGCCGAGTGAGCCTTACATTCCCAGGAGCCTCGGCCAAGCGCAGGTTGGAGGTGATCGTGGCAACGACGACCGTTTGAATCCGACTACGATTGAACACATCAGATTGGACCACCACCACGGGCCTTCGGTAACCCGGTTCCGAGCCCCGCGGAATCGGCAAGCTTGCCCACCAGATTTCACCCCGAAGCACTACCAATCTTCCTTTGGAAGAGAAGCTAGCTGGAGTTGCTCCAAGACACGATCCAGCTTCGCCTCCCGCTTGTCCGTCCCATAGACCTTGTCAAGAGCCTCGGTGAGCCGCTCGTCTCCGTGTTTCCGCAAGAACGCCTTCACGGCACGTTGGAACAACTCACTGCGAGAGATGCCAAGCCGTTCGGCCACATGCTCCGCGGCAGCGAAAAGGGGATCGGGAATGGAGATCGCTGTTTTCATACCTCTAGTATAACCGGGGTTATACCTCAGTCAAGTCCGCTCTCTGGCCAGGCTTACCTGACAGCAGGGTCCGTGAGCGGTGGGACATATGTCAAGACTGTAGATCTTGACATATGTCAAGACTGTAGAACGTGGTAGTGTTTCTTACCCTTGCGGAGGATCACGAAACCGCCGGGGAGCAGATCCGCTTCTGACAACACATAATCGGTAGCGCGAATCGGGACGTTGTTGACCCGGACGGCGCCGGCCGGCAGGTCCTTTCGGGCCCGGCCGCGGGAGGGATACAAACCAACCTCATCAGCGGCCAGGACGGCGACCAGACCTGCTTCGGGCGTGCCCAGCAAGGCCGGGTCCAGGCGACTCGTCGGAGCACCGTGGAAGGCCTCACGAAGCTCCTGTTCCGACAGTTGCCGATAGTCGGCGTCCTTGCTAAACAAGACTGTGGTCGCGCGTTGGGCGCGGGCCAGCGCCTCCGACCCGTGGACCAGACGCGTGACCTCTTCGGCGAGCAGCTTCTGAGCCGCGCGCTGCTCCCGCGCCTTTTCGAACGCCATGATGATGTCGTTAAATTGCTCGATCGGCACGAACGTGAACCAGTAGAGGTTCCGGATGACATCGCGGTCGTCGGTGTTCAGCCAGAATTGGTAGAACTGGTAGGGACTGGTTCGGCGCGGATCGAGCCAGATGTTGCCCTCTTCCGATTTGCCGAATTTCTTGCCGTCTGCTCGTGTGACGAGCGGGGTTGTCAGTCCGTAGGCCTCGACGCCGCGCAGGCGTCG
The DNA here is from genome assembly GCA_023128695.1 of Phycisphaerae bacterium. GTDB lineage: Bacteria > Planctomycetota > Phycisphaerae > UBA1845 > Fen-1342 > JAGMDK01. The sequence continues at coordinate 2,176 of JAGMDK010000078.1, read as the reverse complement.
GATCAGGTCCGCCCCCGAGAGGATATTGCCCCACTGGTCACTGCCGCCCATCTGAAGGTTGCACCCGTAGCGGTCGTACAGCGCCAGAAAATCGTACGCCTGGAGCAGCATGTAGGTGAACTCGGTGTACGACAGCCCATGCTCGCGGGTCTCCAGCCGCATCCGCACCGAGTCGCGTACGATCATCTGATTGACCGAGAAGTGCTTGCCGATGTCACGCAGGAACGCGACCAGGTTCAGCTCGCGCAGCCAGTCAGCGTTGTTGACCACAATCCCGGCGTCGCTTCCAAGATCGAGGAAACGCTCGATTTGCTGACGGATTCCGGCGAGGTTGCCTTCGAGCTGCGCGCGCGACAGCAGCTTGCGCTCATCCTCCCGGCCGCTGGGATCACCGATCAGGCCGGTGCCGCCGCCGATGACGGCGATGGGCCGGTGACCGGCTTTTTGAAACCGCAGGAGGGTGAGCAGGGGAACCAGGCTGCCTACGTGCAGACTGTCGGCCGTGGGGTCGAATCCCGCGTAGCCTAACGTGCGCCCCCGGCGCAAGACGTCGGCGAGTTCCGGTGCTGAGGTCTGGTGGATCAGGCTGCGCTGTTCCAGCTCTTTGAGAAAGTCCGAATTCATAGTATCGCGATTTTATACGACGAGCCCGGCAAACGCACAATGTCTCCGCGCAGGTCCGCAAACTCGTACTCCGTCAGACAGCAATTGCAGCCCGCCCCCACACAGGCCGATGACGCCTGCAGGGATCGCCGTCTGGAGTTGTGGCCGGCATGACGTTGGATCTGGATGAATTGACACAAGGTTGGGATTGTCATCCGGGGGAACTGCGGGCCCGGGTCGTCGTCGGGCGCGACGGTGACGAGCTGATCCAACTCCGGATTGATCTCGGCGTTATGCAGATGTCGCCGGACGGACGGCCCGACGGGCACCCATACCACGGCCTGCCCAGTACGCACGAATACATCGCCCATGAGTTGCGCGTTGGTGGAGAACGGCTCACGCACCAGGATTGGCAGGAGCTCGAGCGTGAGCTCATGCAAACCAACTACCGTCGCCTGGCCTACGCAACCCTCGCGGAGGACGCCCTCAAGGCCAACGACTGCGCCGGCACCCGTCGGTACATCAAAGGCGCCCTGGCCGACATCGAGTCCTGCCTGACACAGTTGGAACTGCTCGCCGAGCACGACGCGGACGCGCGCGACACCAGGTCGTTACGGCCGACCCTGGTGTTCGATCGTGCCCGCCTGCTCTCGCAACTGGGTATCGTCGAAGGGCGGTTCGAGGAGGCGATCGAGCACGCCGAGGCGGGTGCGGCCCGGCTGGACGAGCTGCTGTGCGAGCTGGGTTACGACGAGGAAGCGCGGGAAGAGGACCCTGGGGTGCGCTACCTGCGTGACTTGGGGCGACAGCTCCGCCTGGAATACGGCGTCACGCGGACACTCCGCGAGCGGCTCGAGGAAGCGCTCGAGAACGAGGACTTCGAAACTGCCGCCGAAATCCGGGAAGCGCTGCGACAGCGCCGTCCCGGGGAGAGCCCAGCGAACTAGACCATCTCTTTGAGGTTCTTGAGCGGCCGGACTTTGACGACTTTGCGGGCGGGCTTGGCCTTGATCATGATCTCTTCGCCCGTGAAGGGATTGACGCCTTTGCGGGCCTTGGTGGCGGGCTTCTTCTGGACCGTGATCTTCATCAGGCCCGGGACGGTGAACATGCCGGGGCCGCGATTGAGGTCTTTCTTGATCATGGCCGCCATCTCGTCGAAGACCACGCCGACCTGCTTGCGGGTCAGGTCGGCGGTATCGGACAAGTGGGCATACACTTCGGACTTGGTGCGGGGCTTGGTGATTTTTTTCTTTGCTTTGGCCATTGCTGTTCTACCTCCCGGGGTCACCCGAGCAGAATCATTCCTGTCGGTGCCCCAACGTGAAACCCACTGCCAGAACCGTGGAAGGAAACCGTGGCGCTCGGATCTAGGCGGTGAAACGTTCCATCCACGACTGCAAACGACCACGTTTGCAACTGACCGCGTGGCGGTCTTTTCCCATGTCAAACGCATTTCGTCAAGTGTTTTGGACCCGAACCGGCCGGAAAAAGCCGTTTTATAAGGGAAATTCCGCCCCAGGGACCTGCAAACCCCTTGTTTTCTGCCTAGCGTAAGTTTACCACGCTTGTG
>JAGMDK010000077.1 GCA_023128695.1 Phycisphaerae bacterium | reverse complement strand
CCGGAGTCAAGCAGAGAATCAGTTCACCTTATTACCCATTTACCGCCGGCCGCGGGGCTTGATGGAGATGATTCGCCGATCGCCGGTCGGTTCCAGAATCGTCAGCCGGATTTTTCGGTTTTTCGGCACGTCCTTTAACACCTCGTTCAGCTCGGGCACCGATTTCACCGGCTTGCCGTTGCAGGCCACAATTACCTCGTATGGCCCAATCGCCGGCGGGTTCTCCCACTCCGAGTTCCAACTCGCCACGTAGACGCCGCGCACGTCCTCGTCGTAGCCACGCTGGTATAGCTCACCCGCCCGCAGCGTACGCGCGTGCAGCCCCAAGCGTGCGATTTTTCGGCTGTTGTCCACCGGCCCGGAACCGGGGGTGCGCCGACTATCCGGCTGAAGTCCGAGCCGGACGCGCAGCGCAACCTCCTCCCGGTCCCGCAGCACGCGGAGCCGCACCCGCTGGTTCGGACGCAAGTCAGCCACCAGGGACCGGAATTGGGCGAGGCCGGTGATGGGAACGTCGTCGATTCCCATGATCACGTCTTCGACCTGCAACCCGGCTCGGTCGGCCGGCGAGCGACGCACCACCATCTCCACCAGCACCCCCTCCGCGGACGGCAAACCGAAGATTTCCAGGTCGGTTTCCCGCACCGGCACCGGGACGATGCCCAGGTAACCGCGCCGCACTTCGCCTCTGGTTTTGAGCTGGTTCGCGACCTTGATCGCCATGTTCGACGGGATCGTGAAAGCGATACCGGCGTTGACACCGTCGCCGTGGGTCGCGATCGCCGTGTTCACCCCGACCACCTCCCCGCGCAGATTCAGCAGCGGGCCGCCGGAGTTGCCCGGGTTGATGGCGGCGTCGGTCTGAATGAAATCCTGGTAGTGGATATCCACGCCGTCAATGCGGCTGCGGCCTATGGCGCTGACGATGCCGTGCGTGACGGTCTGTTGAAGGCCGAAGGGGGAACCAACGGCGATTACCCAGTCGCCGACCTCGAGCGCGTCGGAATCGCCGAGCTTGAGCGGGTGCAGGTCGGGCGCGTCGATCTTAATGACGGCCAGGTCGGTCTTTGGATCGGTGCCGACCACGGCGGCCTTGAACTCGCGCTCGTCGTGGAGCACCACGAAGATTTCATCGCGGCCTTCGACGACGTGATTGTTCGTCAGGATGTACCCCGCGCTGTCAAAGATAATCCCGCTGCCGGACCCGGGCGGCACCCGCCGCAACCAGTGTTCGAGCTGGTCTTCCGGGATCATGTCGCGCAAGTGCTTGCGGATGCGCTCCTGCTCTTCGCTGTCGGTCCGGTCCAGCTTGCCGCCCGAGACGCGAATGTGTACCACCCCCGGCCGGGCGATCTTGGCCACCAGCTTGAAAGCTCGCGAGACGGCGTACACCTCGGGCAATTCGTCCGCGAGCTGAGCCAGCTCCTCACTGCCGGCCTGGATCCGCCCGCGCTCGACGGCGTACGCCCAGTGGGTCAGCATCCGGTCGCCGAACCCGACCCACACGACGGTGAACACCGCGACGGCCCAAAACAGAACGTTCAAACGCGACTTTCCTGCGTTCATAATGACGGTTACTCCTGTCAACGCCTCGGCGGCGATCGAACACTTCAGAGACGCCGTTATTATTATATTGGATATCCCAAGCCGGATCGCCCGCTCTGTCTCCTCATTCGACGGCCTGGGTCCGCATCCTATTCTAGTACACTGTCCCGCCAAAAATGTGGGGTGGCGCGGGCGTCCCGCCCGTGTGATTCGCGGGCGGGACGCCCGCGCCACCCCACATTTTGCGGGCTTTAGCCTGTTTGTGGAATTGCGGACCGGGCACTAAAGTGAAACGCCGGCGTGGCGCGACGCGGGACGTGCTCAGTCGCACTCGTGTGCGCGTTCGCGGAAGAGAAGGAGCCGGTCGTGACAGATACTCCCGAGCGTCCGGAATCGCCAGACGACAACACTCAACCAACCGGGGAAGTGATGTCGAAAGAAGTGAGCAAAACAGCCCGCGCGCGGGGCGTCCATGAAGTCGTTTTCACCAGCTTTCCGAAACTGCTGTTCATCTGGCCGCTGATCCTGCTGGGGTTCTTGTTTTACCTATTCGGTGCTCCCGTCACCGACGCCGAACCGGCGGATGAGCCCGCCGCCGCGCTGGTCCAGGCGACCGATCAGGCCGAGGCGGGCGATGACGCGCCCCCGCCTGCGGCAACGGTCTCCCGGCGTCTCGAAGTCCTCGGCTGGATTTACCTCTGGGTCGCCGTGCTGGTGCTGCTGACGCTCGGGGTCGACCTCGACCGCAACCAGGCGGCGTTCTGGGTGATCCTGATCGGATTGATCTGGGTGCTCGGCCTCTGGCTGCGGGAGGCGCACCACTTCACGCTCTTCGGCGACATCTACCGCTGGTTCGCCGGCCTGGACGTGCAGTACAACCGCGGCCTGGGCCTGGCGTTGAGCGTGATTCTGCTGGTGCCGTACGTGCTCATGCTCGTCTGGGCACGGATCAACAACCGCTGGCGGATCACGCACAACGAGTTCGAGCACTACTCGTTCGGCAAGATGGACGATTCTCTCGGCCGCGGGGCCAAGACGATCCGCACCAGCTTCACCGACATATTCGAGTTGCTGCTCGGCCTGTCGGGCACGCTGGTGGTCTACAACGCCACCGGCACCAAGGAGCTCCGCCGCATCCCACACGTGATGTTCCTGCCCTTCCGCCGCCGCCGGCTGAACCGGATCCTGGAAAAGACGGCGATCACGGCGGCGCAGATGGAGGAGGAAGAAGAGGATGATGAGGATATGTAGGAAAGCAGGTTACATGGAAGTTCGGGGGAAAAGGCTCCTGACCCCTTTCCCCCGCTGGGTCGCCACGACCGGCGAAAAGGGACCGTGGAGCGAAACGGCGAGTGCGACGATTGGGGCGTAGCTGGCTGTGTCGAAACAGAGAGGTCTAACAATGGAAATCGACTGGGCAGAGTGGGAGCAGTGGACGAACTTCAAGTCGCTTAGTTTCTCGACGGTGCCTACGGGGGCAGGAGCTTATGTGATCGCCACCGACCGACCACTCCAACGCGCCGTCGGAACCGATGCGGACGGCATTATTGATGTTGGGCAATCGGCGCACCTTCGTCAGCGATTGCGAGCCTTCCGGTCTTGTGCCACGAACCGGTATCGTGAAGGCCATATGGCCGGCTGGCGATTCGGGGTTTTCCGTCTTGCTCATCATTTCCCGCTGGACACTCTCCTTGTTAGGTGGAAGGCCACTCGTGACGCCGACGAGGCACGTGGCGTTGAGGCGGACCTCATGTTTCAGTACTTCCGCTGTCATACAGAGCTACCACCGTTGAACTACAGCTTCACGTGGGCAAATAACATTGACCTCAAGATTTTTGACGATGAGGCTGTGTGGACGCGTTAAAGCGTCGTCCTGGAGCGTGTCCAGGAGGTGAATGACCCCTGACAGCGCTACTGCCTCGGCCGAACCTTCCGGCTGGCGTTGCCGCAACTTCAGCAGGGTAAGTTTCTGTCGATGGAGTAGCCCCCAATCGACACCGTTCAGTGATTCAAACATGTTTAGCACCTCCGTTTTTGTGCCTGAGATGGCACGCTTCACAGCGTGAGTGTGCCATCGAAACCAAATACAACTCGGTCCGCGCACGTGCGCGGACTCCTGGCTAATAACAGGGGTTCTGGAAACCTACTGGGGGATTAGTGGTGGGACTTGGCGGGGGGTATGTTCTTCACCGAACCGTCATGGAATCGGATCCGCACCTTGCCGTTGGGAAACACCTTGACGAACTTCCATTTCTGCTCGATGCGCTGCAGCGCGTCGAGGGTGCTCCGCCGCAGCTGTTCGTCAGGGCCGATGAGCTGCATCCAGAAACGATCGAGTTCCTGTTGGAACCCCCACTCCTGGGTGTCGTAGGTATCGCCCTCATCGCTCCATCCGCCGGACCGAAAGGGGTCAGACCGAAAGGGGTCAGGAGCCTTTTCTTGACGGGGAATAGCTTTGTTGGTATCTCATGCGGTCATGCCTCGTGCTCCTCGTGCAGATGAAGGTGGCTTGATTTATCACGTCTTGAACCGCGGCAATGCGCGTGCGGAGATTTTCTTTGACGCCGACGATTATGAGCTGTTTGAAGCCATTCTCGCTGAGGGCTTGCAGCGTACGCCGCTGCGTATTCTGTGCTACTGTCTAATGCCGAATCATTGGCACTTGGTGTTGTGGCCCAGAGAGGATGGTGACCTGTCGAGCTTCATGTATTGGGTGGGCATGACGCACACGCAGCGCTGGCATGCGAAGTTTGAGACCACTGGGTCTGGCCATTTGTATCAGGGGCGGTACAAGTCCTTTCCGGTCCAAACCGATGAACACTTTTTGACAGTCTGCCGCTATGTGGAACGGAATCCACTGCGAGCTAAATTGGTCCGCAAAGCGGAGAATTGGCGCTGGTCGAGTTTGTATAAGCGACTGCAAGACCAGCACACGCTGCTTACACCATGGCCTGTCGAGGCGCCCAGGAACTGGGTCGAACGTGTAAATGCTGCTGAAACCGCGGCTGAACTTGAGCGGATGCGACGATCAGTGAACCGCAATCGCCCATATGGCAGCCCCGCCTGGCAAGCGCGCACCGCCAAGCGGCTCGGACTCGAATCCACGATACGGCCGAGTGGCAGGCCAAAGAAGAAATCCGAAAAAGGCTCCTGCCCCCTTTTCCCCCTTTTCCCCTTTTCCTTTTCTGTTTTTCTGTTTTCTGCCTTTTCTGTTCTTTTCTGTTTTCTGTTCTGCCTTTTCTGCCTTTGGCGGGCACGCTGGTGGTCTACAACGCCACCGGCACCAAGGAGCTCCGCCGCATCCCGCACGTGATGTTCCTGCCCTTCATCCGCAAGCGGCTGAACCGGATCCTGGAAAAGACGGCGATCACGGCGGGGCAGATGGAGGAGGAGGAAGAGGATGATGAGGATATGTAGGGGCAAAATGCCGCTGGGCACGTCGAACGGACACGACAGGGGAGCGGTGTCCGACTAGGTTTTATCACCTATCGTAGCATGGGGGTTGCGATGATCGTGCAGCTCCCGAAGCAGGGCATAATAACGAGCTTCCGTGCACTCATCCTCAGTGACCGCATCAATCAGTTTTACCCAGGGTTCAGGACCTTGGTGAGTCACCGGCTGGTATAGCATCATCACTACGTTTTCAAACTTTTCACCGGGATCGGTGTACTGTTCACGGCCGCTAATCGTCGCGAGGAGTTTGGTTGCGCGGGCGAACGTGCTCACGGAGCGAGTGCCGGTATGATCCTGCGCTGCCGCTGCCGGAAACGCAAAGAGCGCACAAACGACTGCATAAGGGAAACGCATGTGGAGCGTGATCGCCTCGGTGCATAGATCGGCGAACCGATTTTTCAGATTCTTGCCGAACTGCGCGAAGTTAATGGTTTTGATCGAAACCGCGAGCAACAACCCGTGTTGCTCATCTGAATACGTGACATCAACCCGTTTCGGACCGAGCCCACCTTGAAACGTTCGTTCTCCAGGACCCCGACGTTTTGGATATACCGGGACAAAGCCCACGCCCTGAAGCCCGGCGGCGACTTCGGTTGCCAAGTGCTTCGAGAGTAGTTCAGAGTAGCGTTTCTTTGCGGCCCGCTCGGTTTCGTCGGGAGGAATAGGGCCGGCAGCTTTTACGGCATCAACAAGACTCACGCCGCCGACCCCCGTGCATATCGGCGCCGGCGCAGGAGGTCCGCGGCGTCACGCAGAACCCGGCACTCCTTCTTGCTAAGACCGAGGCCAACTCTAAGAATCATTGTATCAGCGAGGTCCAAAGCCGTGTCGGCGGCGCCGGATCGCTGTAACGAGTCAAGTTCCGTAGCGAGGTTACGCAAGGCTTCGTAGTTGGCAGGGTAGCTGGGGACGACCACACGTTGTGCTTCCGTAGGCTCGAGCTTGAGCATGCCCCCCCCCAGTGCATGCCCTTCAATCTCCGCACTGAAACGACACAGTGACGTACACCACAAGGCTCCGAGCCCATCACCGGTTATGTGAACGTCCGGGTGAATTCTCACCACGTGAAGATTGTTCGGAGCTACCGCTTCGGCATCATTAGCCACCAGGCGCGGCGTAGAACCGCTCATATAAGTCAAAAGCGCGTCGGGTTGATAAACGTGAGGAACGCGATACCACGGCGATCGGGAGCGACACTTATACGCCTTTGGCACTCCTTTTTGCTCGCCGAATTCAATGTATTTCTGGACGGTGCGCGGCAGTTGTGAATCTGAACGTATCGCCAGCAGGAGGCGGGCATGGTCCTTACTAACCGCATCCTCCCAATCGTCCGTTGTAAAACGCAGTCCTCGGAGAGCACGGCTTTTGATAATGGCACGCCGGAGAAATCGTTGAGGTATTGACCAATCCGCCACGGCCTGGGGAGTCAAATGGAAATAGTTGTTACATCCTGTTACATAGCCAATGCCCACATCGGCGAGGTCTCCCAGACGATTGGTCCAGTGATGTTTCCTCAATTCATCGTACAGATCCCGAGCCAACGCCGGCACGAAATATTCCACCAGCTTCTGACGCCCGCTGGTAAGTTTCTCGGCGTCAACCCGACGGGTTCCACGGAGCGGGATCGTGCCCCGCCGCCGCAGAGAGGCCAGCGCGCCTGCGGATGCCAAATCGCGCCACAGAATGGCAGCCGGTCCTTCAGCTTTCCCCTCCGCGAGGAGCAGGAGCGTGTCTTCATTCAAGTCTGGAAAGAGCTTCCTCTTAAAAGTTAGTAAGGTTAGTCGATGGAATATGCTCGACAAGTGCTGGAGCACCGGCAGTGCGTACGCTGCCTGCATCAACTCCATTGGCAACACCATCGCCAGCCGTCCGCCCCTGTTCAGACGCGCGCTGCAATGCACAACGAATGGCGCCCACGAACTCGAAAGCGAGGATAATCTGACGCCCTCCGCGGCAGCCCTGCGCAGGGCCTTCTGCCGAACCTGACCCGAAAAACGATGATACCTGACGAACGGAGGATTGCCGACAATTACGTCAACCCGCTTGTCGGCCGAGCTGTCTCTGTCGAAGAAATCCCCCCGCCGAAGGTTGCGTTGATCGACGCTGAATTCATCGGTGAGTTTTGCACTGATCCGATGATGTACTTCGGCATCGATCTCGACTCCATACACGCTCGCTGACGGTTCACCACCCAATGTGCGAAGACGCTTGCACGCGGAGCGAAGAAAAACACCGCCACCGAAACTGGGGTCCAGGATCGTGTCGCGCGGCGAACGGACTGACCACCAAACCAGAAAGTCGGCAATTTGCGAATCGGTGTAGAAAACCCCCAACTCTTTCGCGATGTCACGCGCTTGGCCCGGTTCACTTTCGCCAGGGGTATCTCCAAAAAGGAGTTGTTCTCCAGCCATTTCAGGATCACTCCAGCGATGCTCAAGAACCCAGGTGCTTCTGCTTACAGTATTCTGGATGATGCTAGGCGTGTCAACCCACTCCGGGACCTTAACGCAATAGCATCAACCGGATCCCCTTATGCCTCGCAGCAATAATGACAGTTAGTGAATGTCCGCATGCGCCGGCTGCGGCAGGTCGTCCTTGATCTTCTGCTGCTTGATCGTCTCCCCGTCCTCGCATGAGAAAAGCACCATGTCGTCCTTGAGGCGGGCCTGCACGTGCACCGGGCGGTGCCAGAGCTGGTGCAGATTCTTGAGACACTCGCCGGCGTACTTGATGTCCAGATCGACGCCGATGTGCTTGTGGGCCAGGTACAGCTCGCCGCGGTTGGCGTAGTTGCCGTCCACGATGTAGATGTACGGCTGCCCGTGGTTGGTCAACATGAACAGCATGGTCTGCTTGATCGCGTCGAAATCGCGGTTGACCACCACCATCCGCCCCGTCGTCGGGTCCTGGCGGTAATGATACAAATTGTAGCGATCCACGAATTCCGGCGTCAGAAACTCATCGATGAACGTCACGTCGTTGTGCACTCGGCGGACCTCGAAAATCTTCTCCCGGCCCTGGTTCAATTCGGTGTTCCACGCCCGCCGCTGCTCGATCGACTCGCACTCCTCGTACTCTTTGCCGAACCGGCCGCGGTTCCAGCGGTCCTCGATGTCGCGGAACAGCTCGACCCCCATCTTGTAAGGATTGAGCCGACCCGGCGCGGTGGCCAGCGTGCCGGAGTGATGGTCGGCGTAGGTAATCAACTCGTCGTCGTGCAAGTGGTGCCGGGTCATCATGCGCGAGTGCCAGAAGGTGGCCCAGCCCTCGTTCATGATCTTGGTCTGGCCCTGCGGGGCGAAGTAATAGGCCTCGTCGCGAATGATGTCGAGGATGTCGGCCTGCCAGTCCTCCATCGGAGCGTGCCGCAGCAGGAACAGGAGCACGTCCCGCTCCGGAGCGGCCGGGAAGGCCAGCTTCTTCGCTGCCGCGGCCTCCGCCTCCCGCTCCCGCTCGGCTTGAAGCTGCTCGGGCGGATTGATGTAGCGCTCCATGTATGGCTTGGCCGGGAACCGCAGCTCCCGCCGCTCGACCTGCTCCCGCAGCGTCGGGCGTTTCGGCTTGCGGTCATCGTTGGCGCGTTTCATGAACGGCAGATACGGGTCGATCAGGTTTTCGAGGCTTAGGCAGACGTCGATGAACGACTCGACCGTCTCGTGTCCCTCCCGGTCGATATGCCGATGAATCCGCGTGGCGTGATTGGCCATGCCGTCCATCATCTTGCGGTTGGACTTGCTGAACCAAACGTTGCTCTTGAAGAAGTCGCTGTGTCCGTAGACGTGGGCCATGACTGTCTTCTGATCGACGAACTCGTTGTCCGTCAGCAGATAGGCGTAGCAAGGGTCGTTGTTGATGACCATCTCGTATATCTTGCCCAGGCCGTAGGCGTGCTGCTTGCGCAGCCTCTCGTACTGCATGCCGAAGCGCCAGTGGGGGTAGCGCTGCGGAAAGCCCCCGTAGGCGGCGACCTGGTTGATCTGGTCGAACTCGAGCATCTCGAAAATGGTCTCGAAGAAGTCGAGCCCCTCTTGCCGAGCCACCTCTTCGATGACCTGCCGCTCTTGTTCGAGTTCAGCCGGGAAGGTTCTCAGCACGGTCGCCTCCAATCTGATTTGCCACCATTCTATCGTCTCCGCCGGCGGGCGTCTTGTGGACAGAGGTGCCTCCCTCCGTCCGGACAAACGGGGGTTGTCAGGGACACTTGGGAGCATATAATATTGCTAAGCATGTCGTGGACGCGCTGACCCGGCATGTTCTCAAGAGGCCCCGATAATCGGTTTTTTGCCAGCCTGACCGACGGTCGTGCGGCCTCGGAGTGTTCTGCGTGTCTCGTGCCGCGTGTACTGCTCGGCTCGGGACCGGAGTTGGGATGGGCTATGGTAGTGGTTTCCGCGCCGTCAAACCCTGACGTGTGTAACCCGCCGATTTCTTTCAGTCCCCAGTGATAATTCAGCAGGACTCCTTTTCCCTGGGCAGCGTGTGTGCGGCCACGGCTTTGGGGAGTGTCGTGGAGGAGGCATTGCGGTGGACCGCACCGCGTTGCTTGGCGCGCTGTTCGTTTCCGCGCGCAAGCGAAGATGGCGACACGGGCCTGTCCAGTTTGTGGTCGTGTGTCCGTCGGCGGTCCGGCAGCAGGTGCCCTCCGGATGGAAGAAGCCCACACGACCATCGGCTGAATGTGCCCACCGCTTCACCCAAGCCGAAATGACCAGTGGAGGAAGGCGACGGCAAGGGGGCCGACCCGAGGCGACACGGCCCCCTTGCCCGAGGGGTATTCTCAACGGCAAGCCGGGCGGCTATGATGACCGAACGAATCGGCGGGGCGTAGCTCAGCCTGGCTAGAGCGCCGGCTTTGGGTGCCGGAGGCCGCTGGTTCAAATCCAGTCGCCCCGATTGATGATAAGTCCTTCCTGCAACACGTCCTATGACATAGGCAGGTGGGCGGATTTGAACTTCGGAACCTGAAGCGTCCAGCCTCCGGGGCTGGGCGGCAGGTAGTTCCTGACTTCGTTGCGGACGTCTCCGCCCTGCCATCTGGCTCGACCCCGTCCTTGCGCCAGCATCGCCGATTCTTCACCGGTCGAGTGTCAACCGGCGCAGCAGCCTGCCTCCGCCAGATTCCTGGCATCACGGCCAGGCAACCCGTAGAGGCGTACCACTAGCCGGTCAATCCTGCGCAAGAGCGTGAGGCGTCGCGATGGCGGGACTTTCTCGCCAGCGAGCACTGCGGCGCACTGCGCCACGGTGGCGCAGAGACCGGGGTCCGCCTGCTTGCCGGGCACAAGCAATGGGATTCGACGCAGGGCATCGAGCCGCAATGCACATCGTCCTTCGCCCACCCGCCGGGCCCGGCCCCACGGCGTGATCGGCGCGGGGGTAGCATGGGCGTCCCGCCCGTGAGAAGCCGCCGCCCCCGGCGACCCGCCGCTGACACCGCTCGCTGGGCCGAGAATCCTTCCCTCGCTGGGCCGAGATTCCTTTCTCGGCCCTTGTCCTCACAGGAAAGGATTCCTGTTGAAGATGGGTGCGAGATGGGATTCTCGCACCAACTCCAGTTCCTGCTGCTGAGCACCCGCACCCCCGCCGTGGCCGAGTTTTCCGGCCCGGACGGTGGCAAGACGGCTCACTACACGCTACAATGGCTCAGCACCCGCGGCGAAGCCGGCCTGTGGAGTGAAACGGCCAGCGCGACGATTGGGGCATAGAAGCCGTCAGCTTTCAGCCGTCAGCTATCAGCAGGATGGTTGGCCGGACGGCTTCGGCGGTGAGACAAGGGAATCGAGGCCCCAGGTTCAAAGAATCTGGGCCACCCGTCGAAAGGACGTCATTCGTTGAAAAGCAAGAGAGCGGACCAGTATTGAAGAAGCAACGGGAACTTCTATTGCAGGCAGAAACAGTTTGTGTTTCCCGTTTTATACAGACTGTATAATCATTGTTAGCTGGAAACTACATACCAGAAGGAGGCACTATGAAGACCTCCATGCTGCAAACCTCTCTCGTGTTCGTATGTGTTGCTCTTACCACGGGCTGCGCAGCCGAATCTACCACTCCCGCCGCTCTCATCAAGAAGCTCGAGGAAGGGACGCCTCGAGAACGGTATGAGGCAGCGGTCTTGCTTGGCAGAATCGAGAAGAAACAAAGTGAAGCCAGCACAAAGACGTTCATCCAGGTTGAGAAAGCCCTAGTCAAGGCCCTACAAGCGGACACATCCCCAGAAGTGCGAGGCGCGGCAGCGGGTGCTCTGGCAAACCGGGATGTACGATACCCTAATCCAGTCCAGTCGCGCGCCTACGCCGTTCTGCTTTCGATATCTCTCACGTCGGATAACAGCTTCGATGTAAAGCTGGCCGCAGCACTCTGCCTCGGCATGCTAAGCGATCAAACTCTGCCCCCGCTCCTTCTATGCACCGCCGCCACGGACAAAGACAAGGAGACCAGAAAGGCTGCATTGCTTGGCCTCGGACGTTGTGACTGCGATGCTGCGCGCTTATTCCTTCAGCTCCAGGTCAGTATCGACCCGGATCCTGTGATCAAGGGTTTGGCAGCGTCATCGCTTGCGCAACACCAGCAAAAGGCCATCAAGCACCTGATTGACATCCTCGCGAATCTGAATGCAACGGTCGGCGATCGGCGAATGGCTGAAATCTCAACTATCAACGCACTTAAGGAAGTCACAGGTCAGGATTTCGGGACCGAACACAAGCAATGGAGGGCATGGTGGAGCCGGATTCGCGCCCCGGGCAGTGAAGACGGGAACCCGCCGGAAAATGAGAAGCGATCAAGCGTCACCCAGCCCGCTAAGAGCTTGAACATCGACTGCGATGGCGGAGCGAAGATGGAGTTCATCTTGATCCCAGCCGGTGAGTTCGTGATGGGGCAAGGATTCAAGGCAGGCCAACACAAGGTCACAATCTCCAAGCCTTTCTACATGAGCAAACACGAGGTGACCCAAGCCCAGTGGGAAGCCGTGATGAACGACAACCCATCAAAATGGAAAGGGCCCGACCTTCCCGTAGAACAGGTGTCCTGGAACGCTTGCCGGGACTTCTGCAAGAAGCTGTCGCAGAGCCTGGGCCGCACGTTCCGCCTGCCGACCGAAGCCGAGTGGGAATACGCTTGCCACGCCGGCACCACAACGGATTTCAGCTTCGGTGGCTCTGATCCCAAGGAGAACGTCAAGCTTGCGGATGAATACGCTTGGTACTTCAACAACAGCGACGGCAAGACCCACCCGGTGGGTTCCAAGAAACCGAACCCCTGGGGACTGCATGAAATGCACGGCAACGTCAGTGAATGGTGCCAGGACTGGTATGCTGCCTACTCGCCGGAACCCCAGGTCGATCCCACAGGACCGACGTCAGGAAAAGACCGTGCCCTTCGCGGGGGATCAATTGACTGGGAGCTCAGTTCCTCGGTGTGTACGACGCGCGGTTACACTTGGCCCAGCAATCGACAAAGTTCCTTCGGATGCCGTTTGGTCCTGGACTTGAAGTAAGTCCAAAGGGGTCAGGCTACTTTTCGGGGCCAAGGTAGAGTCGCCTGACCCCCTGTTGCTCCCCGGGGGCCTGGCCGGGTGGCCCAGGTTGAACCTGGGGTCTCGATTCTGCGACAAGGGGCGGGTGGCATGGCCAAGCGTATCCGGCGATGGGCTACCGCCGGGCAACCCCGCACCGCAGGCGAAGACACTTGCGCTGGCATGAAACGGAGCTTGGCCATGTAGACCCGCCCGAGAGCTTTCCAGTCCGACGCGCGGCGATGTCAGGTTTTCAACTTGACCTACGTAGCTGGGGCTCACAGGATAGAGAATTGTGTCCACCCATGCCAAAGGACGAGAGTGAGAATCTGAATCCATGACAGATCAACAACTCCTCGAACGAATCACCATCAATGCAAAGGTGATGGTCGGTAAGCCGGTCATCAAGGGTACACGCTTGACCATCGAGTACGTTCTGAACCTGCTGGCCCATGGTGCCACGGTTGCAGAGATTCTCGAGGAATATGAAGGACTGACCCAAGAGGATGTTCAGGCGTGTTTGCTGTTTGCCACACGCTCACTGGAGAACACGACCTTCATGCCACTCGCCTCGGAGACGGCATAAATGCGCTTTCTGGTGGATGAATGCACCGGTCCAGCAGTGGCACGCTGGCTGTGCGGGCAGGGACACGAAGTCTTTTGTGTTTACAGTGAAGCGCGCGGGATGAACGATGATGACGTGATCCGGAAGGCCTTTGCCGAGGACCGGGTTCTGATCACGAACGACAAGGACTTCGGAGAGAAGGTCTATCGAGAACGACGCCCTCACAAGGGCGTCGTTCTTTTGCGCCTCGATGACGAACGAACCTCCGGCAAGATCGACACGATCCGGCGATTACTCGATCGTTACCCTGATCGGTTGACCGGCGCTTTTGCAGTTGTGACGGAGACGCGAGTTCGCTTCGCTCGGACATAGCCAAAGTAAAGCCCGGCAGCATCACAGCACGCAGTTGCAGCGTCCGATGGCCGAGGTCAGCCCCACCGCTTCGAAGACAGCCCGCTCCTCAAGACAGAGGCCCACCGTGAGGCCGGGCTGCATCTCACGAACCACGTCAAGTAGATGTCGAAACATGCGCATGCGAACGTCGGCAGGGTAACGCGCCCGGCCGTCTATGGACTTGGTCATCGGTCGCCCCAAGCCAACTGCGATGGCGTGGGAGGTGCCCATCTTGGCTTCGGTGAGGCGCACAGCGTTGGGATAGCTGCAAATCCCGCCCAGGGTGATGCGATCGAGGCGCACGTCCGTGAGAAGCTCCCTCAGAAATCGCTCATACACGCTCTCCCAACCGGCCACCGGGATGACTGGCATGACCACGGCCCGCACCGGGTATCCGGCCGCCACGCACTTGCGCATCGCATCAAGCCGACTCTCAACTGGGGGCACATTGGACTCGAACTCGGCGCCCACTTCCGGCGGGTTTAGGCTCCATGACAGAATCGTGTGTCCGCCGTGCGGCAAGTCCAGCAGATTCTCCACATCCGCCGCCTTCGTCAGCATGATGAGGCGCGCCAGCGAGTGGTTCGCGAAGAACGGGACCAAGACGCGCGAATAACCCGTCAGGGGGTCCAAGGCGAGTCCGTCTTGGAGCTTCCCCAGATAGAATGCCGTCGGGCGACCGGCTTCACGGGCAACGCGGTGCATCCGCCCCAGCATTTCGGGCAGGTTCAGGAAGATCTTGACCGTCGGCGAGAAGTAGACGCCGCGCGTGCCGGCCAAATAGCAGTACGTGCAGCCATAGGGGCAGAAGCCGTACGGGGAGAAATGCCAGTAGTTGGGGCAGCAGTTGTCGTGTTCCTGGCTGAGTCCTACGGCGCTGTTGTGCTCGCCCAGCACGAGGGTGCTCTTTCCCTGCCGATGCGCATCCAGCGGATCAGTGCAACCAAGGTCAACCCGATTGTGCGGCTGGTCTTCGTGGTAAATAATGGTCGCCATCTGCGAAAAGTCCGTTCGAATCCGCTGCCATGGTTCTCACCCACGACCCACCGCGCATGCAGCGCCTCCCCAACGAGCGATCTGGGCCTATCCTAACACACGGCGAACCGCGGATCAATCGTGCCGCGACGGACTTGCCGCTTCCCTCTTAGCCGTCATCTTGTCCCAATCACATGATGATCTTGGCGGCTTAGCTGTCGGCTCTACCGGCCCTTGATTGCAATTTCGACTCTCATCCGAGCTGGCCCCCGGGGCCATCATACGCGGGTGCCGACTTGCTACGGCTGCGGGCCGGTGAACTGTTGCTGGAACAGGCCGAAGTCATCCAGGTCCACGTCGCCGTCGGTATCGAAGTCGCAGGCGGCGAAGTCTTCCGCACCGCAACCGGGCGGAGGGTCGTTTCCGTTCGGCCCGGTCATACAGTCCGCGAGTATCGCGAAGTCGTCCCAATCGACATCACCGTCGCCGTCCACGTCGCCGGGGACCGACGGCACTCCGCTAGTCAGCAGCGTGGTGCCATGCCCTTCTACCGCCTTGGCCACCAGGTAGTAGGTCCCGCTCGAGGCAGCCGTATGCTCGATGGTCTCGTCCAGACCTGCCCCATTCGTGGTGCTGGCGGCCGCGGTCTGCGGATGGCCGTAGCTGCCCGGGTCAGGGGCATAGAGATACAGATCGAAGTCGCCGGTTGCGGGAACGTCGAGCCCGAACGTGTAGCTTTCCCCGGCAGACAGCGTCACCATCCGGGCCAGGGCATGGCGCTCCGTGGCGTTGGCCAGATCGATTTCGCCGGTGAAGGGATCGAATTGGTTGTGGCTGGCGTATAGTTCCGTGATGACGGAAGCACCGTCGGTGGCGATCGTCAGTGTTGCGGCTTCCACAGCCGCGTCTACATTGATTCGGCCGTAGCCCTCGTGTACATCTCTGCCGTTGTAGGAGCCGCCGCCGCGTTCGAGCGTGGGGCTGTAGCTGCTCGCGCCGACGCCGCTCCAGCGCGGAAGGTTGGTCTCCGTGGCGGTCATAAACAGCAGTTGCTTGACTTTGTTCGCCTTGGCGGCCGAACCGCTTTGCATCCAGCTCCATCCGCCCAGGGCGTCGATGACCAACTGGGCGGCACCGGCCACCATCGGCGTGGCCTGGCTGGTTCCCTGCGGAGGCGCCGGGTCATCCGCCACGCGATCGTAACCCCAGGCCAGCGAGATGTTCCCGTCATTGGAATCCGTGGACCAGATGCCGCCGGCGGTCAGGACGTATCCGCCGGGGGCGGCCAGGTCAGGCTTCATATGACTGTTGATGACACCGCCCTGGCTGCTGTATCCGGTGATGAAATCACTCTGGTCCATTGCGGCGACGCCGATCGCCTCCGGCTGCTTGGCCGGATAAACCATATCTTCGTCCCCGGCACCGTCATTGCCCGCCGCCGCCACGAAGACGATCCCGGCGTTGGTGGCATTGATCACCGCGTTGCGGACGGAACTGTCTTCGTAGGACGCCCCCTGACTCATGCTGACCACCGTAATGTGTAGGGAAGATCGGTTGGAGACGCAGTAGTTGATGGCGTCGTCCCAATCCGAGGGGTACTGGGAGCGATAGATGGCCAGCTTGCTGGTCGGGGCGATGCCGGTAAAGACCGGCCAACCGTCCACCATCAGGCCGGATTCATCCACAGCTTCCGGCCACTGGGCATAGATCTCGAACTTCACACTCTCGAACATCCCGCAACCTTCGATGTCACGAAGCGTGACGATGTGGTAGAGACCCTCCTCCCCCGGAGGGACGGTGTAGCTGATCTCGTTCCAGTGGAGTTCTTCGGTCGACCTCCCCAGGTTAGGCGAAGCCACCAAGCTCCCCAGATGGGCAACGGTGTTCCAGCCGTTGACGTTGCCGTCATAGGTGGCGTGCCAGTCGCCGGAGCGAATGTACAGGTCGGTGAACTCGCCACAGTCCTCTTCTTCGTACAGGAGCTTGACAGTGATCTCACCGGGCTCATTCACGATGATCTGACCCCATTGGGGATATTCCCCGTCCAGCGTCGTCTTGAACGTGTCGGTGCCTTGGACGCGGTCGTTTGGATCCAGGGTAGAGAAGCCGCCGCCCGCGGCGATGCCGGCGGTGTGCGTACCGTGGCCGTCGCTGTCGTACGGGTCTTCCTCGTAGCCGGAGAAGTCGTGCCAGCTCACGATCTTGCCGCCGAAGTCCCCCTCGCCGAGGTAACCCGGCGCGAAGGATACGTGGGTGGCGTCGATGCCGGTGTCGAGCACTGCGATCGTGGTCTGCGGGTCGCCCGTGAAACCGTATGTGTTCCAGACAAGCGGGCGGGCCCGGACTTGGCGGGCACTATGCAGCAGCAGGTTCGTTACCGGGATGTTGTCGTTGGTGATCTCGAGCACGTCCGCGGACTGCGCGTAGGTGTGCAGTTGCCCGAGCGGAATCGTGCCGGCGAAACCGTAGAGCGCGTGGAACCACGGCCCTTTGGTCACGGTCCCACCGTGTTCGGTGAACACCGCCAAGTCGTCCGCGGTCGGCGGGCGATCCAGCGTTATGATCGCCCGTAACGCGGTACCCGAATGAAGGTCCGCACGCTGGGAAAGATAGGCCGTGAAACTGTCCTGGATACGATCACGATCCATATCGGTCCAGGCTCTCATGACGAGTCCGGCCTCGGCCGTATCGCCCTGGGGCTGGACCGGCAGCCCGTCCGCCCGGACACTCTGCACCGCCAGAAGAGCCAAAAAACCGGCTGTCAGACTGCGTCGAATCATCTCAGTTCCTCACGATGGTGTCGCAACTCTACCTCAACATTTACCGGACAACCTCCAGCCGCACACGACGCCGGAGGCTCCCAATCATCAGTATACACGAATCGCCCGCCCAATTGATACGCATTGCAGTAACTTTCGCCAGCGCCCGGTTCCTCACGAGAGTAGTAACACGCCGAAAGCAACGCTCTGACGGTCCAGCTATCAAGGCGTGCCGCCCCGGCCGCGAAAAGTTCTAACCGTGTCTAGTTGCTTCGATGTTTCGCGGAAACGAGCCCTTCGGCGAGGATGTCGAAGGGCTTTCTTATTGAGGGAACGAGAGTCACGTCATCGAGCCGGAAGTTCAAACACCTTCAGAGCGATCTCGCCGTGTTCGGCTCGGCGGCGGCTGGTTGGTGGCTGATGAAAATGTACACCTGCGAGGTGCCGGTCCACTTTTTCACGGCCGATCCCGTATAATCGAGGCCAGTAGAACGCTGGCGCGAGAATCCTTTTTCGTCAGGCTCGGAGGCCTGACGCTACTGTCCCGAGCCCGACGGGAGAAGCCCGTGGATATCTGGAAGGAATTCGACCAGAACGTCATCACCCACAGCGCCGCCCACCATTTGATGGCGATCGACGATCTGATCGGCCGACTGGGCTACGCGCGGGTCTCGGACATCGCCCGCCAACTGAACATTACCCGCGGCAGCGTCTCGATCTCGCTCGGCCCGCTCAAAAAGGCCGGCCTGGTCGAGCAGGACGAAAACCGCCACCTGCGGCTCTCCGAGCGCGGGCAGGCCTTGGTCGCGGCGATCAAGACCAAGCGGCACCTGATGCAGCGGCTGTTGGCGGAGGTGCTGGGGGTAGAGCCCGACCAGGCCGAGATCGACGCCTGCAAGCTCGAACACCTGCTCAGCAACGAGACCGCCCAGCGGCTGCTCTCATTTATGCGGTTCCTCGATTCGGAGCCCGACCGCGGGCGGGAATTCGTCGAGGCCTGGCGGGCGTCCGACGAACATTGCGACTAGGCTCCCGACGCGAGCCCGAGCCGCGGCACGGAGTGCCTGGAGAATAAAATGAACGACCAAGCAGACAAGTGGAGTTGCCCGTGAATGCCCTGACGCAAGATGAAGTCATCCTGGAGCTGAATCATCTCTTCGCCGAGGAGGTCGAGGCGGCCCTGCGGTATTTGCACCTGTCGAACGCCATCCGCGGCCTGGACCACCTGGTCGTCGGCCCGGTGCTCAAGCGGGGGTATCAGGAGACGATTGAGCACGCCGAGGTCATCGCCCACAAGATCCGCTCGCTGGGGGCGGTGCCGAATCTCGAAGTCAATATCTCCCTGGGACCTGAGAAGATCGACGGCAAACAAGCTCTCGAACTGGCCCTGACCTTCGAGGAGGCCGCCCTGGAAGCCTACCAAGATTGCCTGCGGCGGATCGAAGGGGACGTGCCGCTAGAGGAGTTCATCCGCTCTCAGATCGTGGTCGAGTCCGAGCACGTCGCGGAGCTGAAGCAGTTGCTGGTGGAGTAACCGGTCCACGTTGCAACAGCATAATAACTTGCCGGGATATGCCTTGACTCACTCCGGCGGCAGTTCTACCATCGAAATTGGCGAACTAGAGTTCCGGGAGTCGCGTCGATGGGCCTTTGTGAACGGTGTAAGAAAGCACAGGCTACGTTCCACCTGACCAATATAGATCGCTCGGGCGGAAAGGCTGAGCGGCATCTGTGTGACAAGTGCGCCGCCGAGGAGGGTTTGCTTCAGACCCCCAAGGCCGGCGTCAATCTGAACGAGATTCTGGAGAACTTCATCGCCGGCAGCAAGGCCGGGTCGAGTGAACTGAGCAACCTGGTCTGCGAGGAATGCGGGATCAGCTACGTCGAGTTTCGCAATCAGGGTCTGCTCGGCTGCCCAAACGACTACGACGTCTTCCACGAGCAGATCGCCCGGCTGCTGGAGCGCACCCACGACGGCGCCAAGCACCACGTCGGCAAGACGCCCAAGTCCCTCGGCACGGCGGTGCGCAAAACCCACCAAGAGATCCGCCGTCTCAAGCGTCAGCTCGACGAGGCGGTCGTGGCGGAGGATTACGAACGCGCCGCCGAGCTTCGTGATCGCATTCGGGAGGTGGAGAAGGCATGAGCACGCCGCTCGACGAGGTAGTGCGCCACGCCGGCGAATGGCTCCGCGGGGTCGGGCCGATGCACGAGATCGTGATCTCGACCCGCATCCGGCTGGCCCGCAACGTGCGCGGCTTTCCTTTTCTGTCGCGGGCCGATGCCGACCTGCGACGCGAGATCGCCGAGACGATCAGCACGGCCACGCGGCGGGCCAAGGAGCTCCAGGACCTGGTTCACATCGACGTGGACCAGTTGGACGACCTGGACCGGACCCTGCTGGTCGAGCGGCACCTGATCAGCCGACAGCACGCCGAGGGCACCGGGACGCGGGGCGTGGTATTCCACCCCAGCGAGGCCTCGGCGATCATGATCAACGAGGAGGACCACCTGCGCATTCAGGTCATGCGCAGCGGCCTGCAAATCGACGAGGCCTGGGAACAGATCAACGACATCGACGACGCCCTGGAAGCACATCTCGACTACGCCTTCGACGCGCAGTACGGCTACCTGACGGCCTGCCCGACCAACGTCGGCACCGGCATCCGCGTCTCGGTCATGCTGCACCTGCCTGCCCTGCGGCTGACCAACGAGCTCGAAAAGGTCGGCCAGGCGGCCAAGGACATGAAGCTCGCCGTCCGCGGCCTGCACGGCGAAGGGACCGAGGCCCTGGGCGACTTCTTCCAGATCTCCAACCAGATCACGCTGGGGCGTGGCGAGGAGGAGATCATCGACGACTTCCGCAGCGTGGTGATCCCGAAGATCGTGGAGTACGAGACCGCCACCCGCGAGGCGCTGAAAAAGAACCGCCCCCAGGCCCTGGACGACAAGATCTGGCGGGCGTTGGGGATGCTCAAGAGCGCCCGGCTGATCAGCTCGCACGAGGCGATGCAATACCTCTCGCACATCCGCATGGGCCTGCATGTGGGCCGGCTCGCCACGGTGGATTTGCAGACCCTCAACGAACTGTTCCTCCAAATCCAGCCCGCCCACCTGCAAAAACTCCACGGCGAACGCCTCAACGGCGAACAACGCAGCGTCGAACGAGCCACGTTCATCCGAGCCCGGCTGCACACGAATTAGAGCCTCTAATATAAACCGGTGCGCCACCCGAAGAGCCGCGGGCCTGAAGCCAAGTAGGGTCCGCTGTGTCACGCGACGTTACGTCGATAGCTGGCTGGGTGGCCCATCTCCATTGGAGGTGGGGGCGGCCAGAGCCTCCGGAGGTGAGTGGATGTCGACAAGCTACCCAGCGGCTTTTACCCAAACCGGCGCGGCTCCGCTTTGTCGAGCAGCCTTGTGAGCACCCCCGCCGGGCTCTCGAAGCGCGTCAGCAGGATCATCGCGGCGATGACATACAGTTTGTGCTCGGCCTCCTGGTAGGTCGGCACACGATAGCGCTCGAAGACGCTCTTGGCCACCTCGCCGGCGTCACAGTTCACCTCGGTGATGTCCGCCGGCAGCGGGTGCATGTAGAGTGCCCGGCCCTCCTTGGTAATCCGCATGAGCCGCTCGGTGCACTCCCAGCCCTTGTACCTGGCGTTGTCGGCGAGGCACTCCCTTTCCAGCTCCTCCAGCTTTTTCAACTCGCCGCCGCGCAGCAGCGCCGTCCGCCGCTCCATGATTTGGTAGGGCGCCCAGCTCTTGGGGTACACGACGTCGGCGTCCCGGAAGGCCTCCTCCATACTATGTACCTTGCGGAACGAGCCGCCGGACTCCTGGGCGTGCTTGCCGGCCAACTGCTCCAACTCCGGGATGACGTCGTAGCCTTCCGGGTGCGCCAGGACCACGTCCATCCCGAAGCGCGTCATCAATGTGATGATGCCCTGGGCCACGGAGAGCGGCTTGCCATAAGACGGCGAATATGCCCAGCTCAGCGCGATTTTCCTGCCGCGCAGGGCCTCCAGCGAGCCGAAGGTCTTTTTCAGGTGCAACAGGTCGGTCAGCGACTGAGTCGGGTGGTCCAGGTCACACTGGAGGTTGATGACGGCCGGGCGCTGGGGCAGCACGCCTTCTCGGTAGCCGGTCTCCACGGCTTGCGCGACCTCGGCCATGTAACGGTGCCCTTCGTGGATGAACAGGTCGTCGCGGATGCCGATGACCTCGGTCAGAAACGAGATCATGTTGGCCGTCTCGCGGACCGTTTCGCCGTGGGCGACCTGCGACTTGCTCTCGTCGAAGTCCTGGTTGCTAAGCCCGAGCAGGCTGGCGGCACTGGCAAAGGAGAAGCGCGTCCGCGTCGACTTGTCGCGGAAGTTGGAGACCGCCAGCCCGCCCTGGAAGACCCGGGCAGAGACGTTCGCTCGCCACATCTCCTCCAGCGCCTCCGCGGCCAGCAAGACCGCCCGCAGATCGGCGTCGGACTGCTTCCAGGTCAGGAGGAAATCCTGCTGGTATAGATTTGTCTCCAACGTATCAAGCTGCTCCAGCAGCGACGGTACTTTTTCTGCCGACATCGTTATCTCCGTATAGGATTCAGCGTATGGCTAGTGTTCTGTCAATGTTGCGTTG
>JAGMDK010000076.1 GCA_023128695.1 Phycisphaerae bacterium | reverse complement strand
TTTACCCACTTTCCTGACGCCCACCACCGCTAAACACACGCCGACAAGCCGACAAGGGCCGACAAGCCCCGCCGGCAAGACTTGCCGGGTTCCCCTGTTGCCGCGAGCCGCCGCTCACGTATAATCAACAGCTTCGGATATGTTTGACGACGACGGTGAATCCCCTGGGGGGCGAGAGGTTTATCGTGGCAGAACATGCGGCAAGCTTGCTCGATCGCAATCACTTTGCCCTGCGGCGGGTGCATTCGCTGTTCGGCATCGTCCCGCTCGGCTTGTTTCTCATCAACCACATGCTGGCGAACTCGACGGCCTTCCTCGGCGCCGAGCACTTCAACCACCACATCAAGCTGCTGCACGGCCTGCCCTGGCTGCCGTGGATCGAGTTCGTGTTCATCTGCCTCCCGCTGGCGTTTCACGGCATCTACGGCCTGGTGATCGCCCTGCAAGGCCGGCCGAATCAGACGCAGTATCCGTACCTGGACAACTGGCGCTACACGCTCCAGCGCGTAACGGCGTACATCACGATCGTGTTCGTCGTGGTGCACCTGTTCCACTACCGCTTCGCGCATTGGTTCGGCCTGGCTGACTCGTACGCCGCGGCACACGCCAACTTCCTCAAGTTCACGATCGAGAGCTTTCAGGGTGGCCTGATGGGGCTGCCGACGTCGGCGTGGGTCGTGATCTACGCCGTCGGCCTGGTGGCGGCGATATACCATTTTTCCAACGGCATCGTGACCTTCTGCATCACGTGGGGGATCGTGATCGGCGTCGAATCGCGCCAGCGGCTGTCGATCGCGGCCGGAGCATTCGGGATATTGCTGGTGGTCTGGGGCGCCTTGTCGCTGTACGCCCTGGGGACAATTGATCCTCAATCCATAAGCTGAGAGTATCGAAAACCATGGCTAAACAACGCATCGCAGTAGTCGGCGGTGGACTCGGCGGACTGTGGGCCACCCTACGAATCGTCGAAAAAGGCTTCCCAGTCGATCTGTTTTCACTCTTCCCCGTCAAACGCTCGCACTCTTGCTGTGCCCAGGGCGGCATCAACGCCGTGCTGGATGTCAAGGGCGAGCACGACTCCGTCTGGCAGCATATCGTCGACACCATCAAGGGCGGCGACTACCTGGCTGATCAGCCCCCGATCCGCAGCTTGTGCGAGGAAGCCCCCGGCATGATCCGCACCTTCGACCGCATGGGCGTCACCTTCAGCCGCACGCCGGAAGGCGTCATGGACCAGCGGCTGTTCGGCGGGGTGAAGAATCGCCGCACGTGCTTCGCGGGCGCGACCACCGGGCAGCAACTGCTCTACACGGCCGATGAGCAGGTGCGGGCCTGGGAAGCCCAAGACATGGTGCAAAAGTACGAATTCTGGGATTTCCTGTCACTGGTGCTCGACAACGAGGGTGTCTGCCGCGGCATTACAGCCATGGACTTGAGCTCGATGAAGGTGCGCGCGTTTCCGGCCGGAGCGGTGATCCTGGCGACCGGCGGGTTGGCCCTGACTTACGGCCGCTCGACGATGTCGAACAACTCGACCGGAGCACCGGCGGCCCGCGTCTTTCAGCAGGGAGCCGAGTTCTCCAACGGCGAGTTCATCCAGTTCCACCCCACCGGCCTCCCCGGCCACGACAAGAACCGCCTGATGTCCGAAGCCTGCCGCGGCGAGGGCGGCCGGGTCTGGGTGCCCAAGAAGGCCGGCGACCCCCGCGACCCGCTCGAGATCCCCGAAGAGGAGCGCTTCTACTTCCTCGAAGAATGGTACCCGGCCTACGGCAATACCGTGCCGCGCGACGTGGCCTCGCGGGCGATCTGCCGGGCAGTCCGTCACATGGGCTTGGGGATCGACGGCCAGGACTTAGTCTACCTCGACCTGTCGCACTTGCCGCGGGAGTTCCTCGAGACCCGCCTGGGCGGCATCCTCGAGATGTATCGCACCTTCGTCGGCGAAGACCCCTGCGAACGGCCGATGAAAATCTTCCCCGCCACGCACTATTCCATGGGCGGTTTGTGGGTGGACTTCGAGACGGAGACGACCAATGGCGAGGCTCGCATGGCGCGGGTATCGCCGAAGAACCACGCTACCAGCATCCCCGGCCTGTACGCCTGCGGGGAGTGCGAGTTCGCCTACCACGGCGCGAACCGCCTGGGCGCGAACTCGATGCTGAGCGCCTCGTTCAGCGGGCAGGTCGGCGGTGACGCGGCGGTCGCGTACATCAAGAGCTTCAAGAAGGGGTACACCGAGCCGCCGGAGAGCGTCTACGATAACGAGCGGAAACGCCAGGAAGATGTCAACAAAGCGGTGCTGTCGTGCGACGGCGGCGAGAACGCCTTCGCGCTGCATCGCGAGTGCGGCGACCTGATGCGCGAGCACGTCTTCGTGGAGCGCAGCAATGAGGGTTTGGACAAGGTGCTCGCGGGCATCAGCGAACTCAAGGAGCGCGCCCGGAACATCTCGCTCGACGACCGGGGCTCGTGGGTCAATCAGTCGCTTTCCTGGGCCCGGCAAGTGCAGGACATGATCGTGCTCGCGGAGGTGATCGCCAAGAGTGCCCGTCTGCGAGACGAGTGCCGCGGATCGCACTACAAGGCCGAGTTCGAGTTGAAGATCCCCGAAGGCAAGTTTGAGGGCGACCCCGAATACGAGGAATACAAGGCGAGGTGGAAGGCCAACAACAAGAAATGGCTAAAACACACGATCGCAGCCTATTCGGAAGATGGTCCCCAGATCAGCTATCGCGAGCCGGACATGTCGGTCCTGCCGCCGGAGAAGCCGCGGGATTATCGCTGAGGCGGAATCGTGTCAGTAAGCTCTTTGTGAATCGGGAGTGTTGTTATTAATAGTTGTTAGTCGTTAGTTGTTAGTTCTTAGTGTTTGCGGCCTTCGGCCGCGGTGTTGGACAGCTTGGTTAAGACTACCTTACAAAACGTGTGGCACAGGCTTCCAGCCTGTGGATGTGTGGCACGGGCTTCCAGCCTGTGGATGTGTGGCACGGGCTTCCAGCCTGTGGGGCACCAGCAAGATGCCGGTGCCACACCTCTAGTATCACACTTGGTTTTGTTTGGTGCTCGAAAAAACATTCATTCTCAGGCAACCAGAGCTGAGGCAGCTTGGGAGCCGTGGAGTTAAGGAATCGTCGATGGCCCAGGAGATTCGCTTCAAGATAAAGCGGCAGGCCGGTCCGGACGCCAAGCCGTACTGGGAAGAGTTCAAGATGCCCTACGCCCCCGGGCACAACGTCGTCTCGGCCCTGATGTACCTGCGCGAACACCCGCTCAACATCCACGGCGAAAAGGTCGAGCCGGTCGTGTGGGAATCGAACTGCATGGAAGAGGTCTGCGGAGCCTGCACCATGATCATCAACGGCGAGGTGCGGCAGGCCTGCGCGGCCCTGATCGACGACCTGGAGCAGCCGATCAAGCTCGAACCGCTGACGAAGTTCCCGCTGGTCCGCGACCTGCAAGTCGATCGGCAGAAGATGTTCGACGCCCTGCTCAAGGTGAAGGCCTGGATCCCGGTTGACGGCTCGCACGACATCCATCGGCACGCCCCGCTGATTTCGCCCCAGGAGCAATCTCCGCGTTATCTCTTCTCGCGCTGCATGACCTGCGGCTGTTGCATGGAGGTCTGCCCGCAGTTTCACAAGGACTCCAAGTTCATCGGCCCCGCCGCGCTCGGCCAGGTACGGCTGCACAACACGCACCCGACCGGCCAATACTTCAAGGAAGACCGGCTCCACGCCCTGATGGAACCCGGCGGCATCGCCGACTGCGGCAACGCCCAGAACTGCGTCAAGGTCTGCCCGAAGGACATCCCCCTGACCCAGGCGATCGGCGAACTCGGCCGGCAGACGACCATGCAGTGGCTGCGAGATTTGTTCGTGAAGTAGCTCTCAGCAATGTAGCGTCCGGGCCCCGTACCGGACGTAGCGGACGGGCTCCGTCCCGGACGTAGACTCCCGACAATCCTCCGGCCTTCCACAGCCGAGACAGAGCTCGGCCGCTACGTTTCGGCCGGCACGGGGGCCGACCGCTACATTTATATTGCTGCCTGGGGGTGCCCCGTCCCGTTTCGTCGGCCCGGCAGGGCCGGCGAACGGGGCGGGGGATTGATGGGGGGGTGGCACGGCTGTGTCAGCCGTGTGCGGCTCGCATGTATTCACGGCCGACACGGCCGTGCCACCCGCCTGCCAAGCAGGCAGACGGAACGGGATGGGGCACCCCCTACATCTAGAAACTAGAAACTAGAAACTAGACCTTGTCACGTTCCCACCTTCCCACCTTCCCACGGCCGGTACGGGGCCCGGCCGCTACATTTCGGCCGGTACGGGGCCCGGCCGCTACATTTCGGCCGGCACGGGGGCCGGCCGCTACATTTGTTTTGCCACCTGCGCTACACTCCTCACTGTAAACCCATGCTCACCACTTATTCCATCTTGGCTGCCGCCGAACTGAGTTGGACGGGGCTTGCGTTCAGTTCCGCGCTGATCCTGTTGCTCGTCGTGCTCTCGGGGACGTTTTCCGGCAGTGAGACGGTGCTGTTTTCGCTGTCGCGCGTGCAGCTCGAACGGGCCGCCGACAGTGCCAATCCGTTTCGGCGACTGGCCGCCGGGCTAATGGAGCGGCCCAAGCAGACATTGATGACGATCCTAATCGCGAACACGGCGGTGAACGTGCTGCTGTTCGCGACGTCCTACGTGCTCTTTCAAAGATTGGCGGCCCAGGTCGGAGCGTGGGTCACGCCGGTGGCCGGCGTCGCGAGCATTCTGCTGGTCGTGGTGGGCGGGGAGGTGGTTCCGAAGGTCATCGGCGTCAGCATGGCCGACCGCTTGGCGCCGTTCTCGGCCACGGTGGTCAGGGTAGCAGGATTCGTGGCGACGCCGCTGGGGCTGGTGATCGATTTCCTTGTGGCCGAACCGTTCACGCGGGTGGTGCTGGGAGGCGGGCGACGGGGATCCGTCGGCGAGAGTGATCTGACCGCCGCCGAACTCAAGGCGCTGTTGGAGATGAGCCGTCGGGGCGGGACGATCAAGCCGCTTGAAGACACTTTCCTGCGCCCGATCGTCGACCTGGGCGAGACGCGTGTGCGGGATGTGATGGTGCCGCGGGTGGAGATCACGGGCTACGACGTGAACGCGTCGACGGTAGGCTTACGCGAACTGATGCGCACGACCCGTTTCAAGAAAATACCGGTCTACGACGGGTCGCCGGACAACATCGTCGGCCTGGTCTACGCGAAGGTGCTGTTCCTGAACCCGGACAGATCGCTTCGCGACCTCGTGCAGCCCGTCCGCTTCGTGCCCGAGTCGGCGACCTGCGAACAATTGCTCTCGCATTTCCGGGAGACCAAGACGCAGCTCGCGATCGCCGTCGATGAGTACGGCGGCGTGGCCGGGCTGGTCACGCTGGAGGACGTGCTCGAGGAGATCGTCGGCGAGTTGCACGATCCCGAGGATGAGCCGCAAGAGCCGGACATCAAACCCCTCGCGGAAGGGAAATATGACATCAGCGGGCAGCTTAGCGTGAAATACTGGGTCGAGGCATTCGGCTTGCCGCCCCGGGTCGAACGCGTGGCCACCGTCGGCGGGCTGGTGATGGCGGAGCTGGGCCGGCTCGCGGTCGCGGGTGACGTCGTCCGGCTGGGCAACGTCGAGTTGCGGGTGGTTCACCTCCGCCGGCGGAGCATCGACCGATTGCATCTGCGCCTGCTGGATCAAACGGAAGGTGACCACGAGACCAAATGACCACGGCGTTATTACTACTGGGTTTGCTGATCGCCGTCATGCTGTCCGGCCTCTTCTCCGGGTCGGAGACAGGTATTTACTGCCTGAATCACGTCCGGCTGCGTGTCGCCGCCGAGCACGGCGAGGCGGCCGCCCGCCGACTCGAACGGCTCATGCGGCGGCCTGAAGACCTGGTGATCACCACGCTACTAGGGACGAACGTCTCGGATTACCTCGCGACGGTCTGTGTTACCGCACTGCTGCTCCATGCCGCGGTTTCTGAGAACCTGGCGCAAATCTACGCCACCGCGATCGTTACGCCGCTGATCTTCGTCTTCGGCGGGATCGTACCCAAGGATTGGTTTCGGCGCGAAGCCAACCGGCTGATGATGCGGCTCAGCGGGGGAGTGTTGTTAAGTTTGCGACTGGCGCGGGCCACGGGGCTCATTTGGCTGCTGCGCGGGTTGACGCGGGTCCTGATCCGCATGATCGACCCCCAGAGCACGGAGTCCGAGGCCGATCTGCTGCCTCGGGCCCGCACACTGCACCTGTTGCGTGAAGGGGCGGCCCGGGGCGGGCTGACGCTCCAGCAACGCGACCTGATCGAACGCGTCTTGAAGCTCTCTGACATCCATTGCGGCGACGTCATGATCCCCCGCCCGCGGGCGGCCATGGTGCCCCAGGACATAGCCCGGGACGACTTTCTCCGCATCGCCCGGATGGCCCACTTCTCGCGCCTGCCGGTATATCGGCACAGCCCGCGGCGTGTCGTCGGCGTTGTGAACGTGTACGACGTGCTGACGGACCCGGAGAGCCAAGCGGTGGCCGAGCACGCCCGCCCGCCGTTGGTGCTCCCCGTGCACACGCGCGTCTCGGCCGCCTTGCGGCGGCTCCAGCAGGCCCGCCAGACGATGGCGATCGTGCAGGACGGGGCCGGTCACTGTGTCGGGATTCTGACGGTCAAGGATCTGGTCGAGGAGATCGTCGGCGACCTGGAGGCCTGGTGACCCGGAGCCGGTTGCGTGTTCGCGGAAGCGGGTTCGCTGGTGCGAGAATCCTTTCTCGCACCCCCCGCGGGTCGCGTTGTGTGTGCCACTGCT
>JAGMDK010000075.1 GCA_023128695.1 Phycisphaerae bacterium | reverse complement strand
TGACATGCCGCCACCAGCCGGCGTCGGATCAGCTCGGCCGCCGCGCGGTGGACGGCCGCCGCCGCCGGGAGCGGGTAGTCCGTCCGCGGCAACCCGCCGACGAGCAGAACGCGGTGGCCGGGACGCTTCAGGTCCGACGTCACGCAACGGCTGATGTCGTCCACGATGCTGATGGCACTGATCAGAAGCGTGGCGGGGATCGCTAAACGCTGCTGCTCACGCACGCGGGCCTCCAACGTCGGCAGAATCGCTCGCAAGCGCTCGGCATCTGCACCCTTGCCCTCTGCCCGACGCCGCAACGTTTCGAGCAGCGGCTCGACATCCGCCTCGTCCAGCGCGAACTCGTTATTCAGCGAATCCTTGCCGGAGATAAAGGGCACGCCGTTGGCCTTGGCCACGTCGTAGCACGCCTGGCAGGCCCGGACGAGGGCCCCGAGCTGCCGCGGGTCGTCGGTGCGGCCCCAGCAGAAATTGTCGAGCAGGGCGGTTTGACCCGGATCGCCGCCGACGCTGACCACGTTGCGGATGGCCTCGTCGATCGAAGCAGCGGCCATCCAATATGGATCGACGTCGGCTAGATGCGGTGCGAGCCCGCAGCCGATGGCCAGGCCGCGCTGCGAGTCCAGGCGCGGACGCAACACCGCCGCGTCGCCCGGTCCCCGACCCGGCCCGAGCAGCGGCTTGACCACGCTGCCGCCCTGCACTTCGTGATCGTACTGGCGAATGACCCATTCTTTTGAAGCCGCGTTCGGGCGGGTCAACTCGCGCAGGAGCCGGTCCATGGTGTCCGGATCGCTCAACACGGCCGACACGGCCGTGCCACCCGTCATGGTGTCCGGATCGCTCAACACGGCCGACATGGCCGCGTCAGCCTTTGGAGCTTGCTTGGCCGGCGTGCCCTCGTGGCCGGTCTGTGTTTCATTCGTCGGCCACCACTCCGCGACGCGTTCGATCCTCGGCAGCCCATGGTGCAGGAAATGCAGATCGAGGTCGCCGACGATCTGCTGCTTGAAGCGCAGCACGAGTCGTGGAGCGGCCTGGGTGGATTTCTCCGGACCAGCCGACGACGACTCCTCGTGCCCGAACACGCCGATCACCGTGGCCTCGACCTCCTCCTCTGCCATGATTTGTAAGAGACGTTCGAGGTTCTCGGGCGGGACCGCGAGCACCATCCGCTCCTGGGCCTCGCTGATCCAGATTTCGTCGTAACGCAGCCCGGCGTACTTGAGCGGCACCTTTTCCAAGTCGACTACCGCCCCAACGTGCTCGCCCATCTCGCCGACGGCGCTGCTCAAGCCGCCGGCCCCGCAGTCCGTGAGTGCGGTGTAGAGGCAGCCGCCCTGCTCGTCGCGGGCCCGGAGGAGCGCGTCGAGAAAGCGTTTTTCCGTGATAGCATTGCCGATCTGGACGGCGTGCGAGAATTCGTCGGCGTGTGTGTCGGTCAGCTCCGCGGAAGAGAAGGTCGCCCCGTGGATGCCGTCCCGCCCGGTCCGTCCGCCGATGACGGCGATCAGATCACCCGGCCGAGCTTCCTTCTCGACCAGTTCGCGTGGGATCAGGCCCGCGCACCCACAATATACGAGCGGGTTGCCGAGGTAGCGCGGGTCGAAGTAGAGCGCGCCATTGACGGTGGGGATTCCCATCCGGTTGCCGTAGTCGGCCACGCCGCGCACGAT
Organism: Phycisphaerae bacterium; assembly: GCA_023128695.1. GTDB lineage: Bacteria > Planctomycetota > Phycisphaerae > UBA1845 > Fen-1342 > JAGMDK01. The sequence goes on along the minus strand of JAGMDK010000075.1, from coordinate 7,534 downwards.
GCCGCGCAGGATTCGCCAGGGGTGCAGTACGCCCTTGGGCAGCCGGTCGTGCGGCCAGTCGGCGGGAGCGACGCAAAAGACATCGGTATTGGCGATCGGCTTGGCCCCCAGACCGCAGCCGATCACATCGCGGATGACGCCGCCGATGCCGGTCGCCGCCCCGCCGTAGGGTTCGATGGCCGAGGGGTGATTGTGGGTCTCGACCTTGAAGGCGACGCCGAACTCGTCGTCGAAAGCGATGACCCCCGCGTTGTCCTTGAAGATGGAGAGGCACTCGGGCCCGCGGCGGGCCGCGATCAGTTCGTCCGTCACCCGCACAATGGTTTCTTTCAAAAGGTTGTCGTAACAGCGGGTCTCGTCCTGATTTCCAGGGGACTCACGGCCCAACTTTCCTCCCGCCGTCGGCAGCGGCGCCCCGCGATACACAATTGCGCTTTTCAGGGTCTTGTGCACGCAATGTTCGGACCAGGTTTGTGCAAGTGTCTCCAATTCAAGATCGGTCGGCTCACGGCCCTGCGTGCGGAAATACTTCTGAATGGCCCGCATCTCGTCGCACGACAGAAAAAGGTGTGTCGCGCGCGAGAGCTTCTCCAACGACGTGTCATCGAGGTCGCGGAGCGGGACCGAGCGGAGCTGGAAGTCGAACGCCGGCGGCCGCGGCGACGGACGCACACCCGCCGTTCCGGGCACCACTTCCTCGATGCAATCATTCGCCAACACACGTCCGGCGGCGTCCAATACAACTCGCTCGTTGAGCGGCCCGGAGAGCACGTACCGCCGTCCCGTCCGGACGATTTGCACCGGCTCACCGGCCGTGGCGAGTTCCACGCGGGTGCTCTCGGCGACCGGGTCCATCACGCCGGGACGGGGGTGCACCTCGAAGGCAATCCGGCCGACAGTGACGTCCGGCGGGGCAGCACTAGCTCCCAGGACGGTGGCCGATTCGGTCACGGGATCAACGAGTAATTTCTGTGCGATGCGCTCGGCGTCGGTCCGCGTCAGGCTGCCCTCAAGAAAGTACAGCCGCGAGGAGCAGACGCCGGTCGCTTCGGGCAGTCCGGCTTCGCGGAGCAGCGCGAGCAGGTGCTGATCGGCAGCCCCGCCGGTAGCCGGCTGTCGCGGCTTGATTTCAACCCGATAGACACCCATGGTGCAAGTGCTCCGTTACACGTAGATTGAGGAGTGGGTGGCCCATCGCTTTAGCGGTGGGGAACGCGAATATGACGGCCAATTCGTGTCCCCCACCGCTAAAGCGATGGGCCACCCGACCACAAACGGGACTATATCCAGAGCGGCGTGTAAGAATCCAGAGCGGCGCATAAAAAAAGCTCGAGCGGGGGGCCGACAGGCCGGGGGGGAAACCTGTACATGCCGCTCACCGCTCGAACACAGGAAGTGTAGACCAGTTTTCACATTTCGCCAAGAGAATCACGCTTTTTTTCAAAAAAATGCGGAGCAGTCTCCCTGGCCCGCCAAGACCTCTGCCGAGCGGGGCCGGTTATGCGTCAGGGCGTCCATTGAACGTCAAGGCGTCACTAATTACGTCACTATGGACAAGTGGAATTCATCAGCGCGACGAGTAGATCAATGTCTCGCCAACTCACGGTGCCGTCGTTGTTTACGTCGTTGTTCCCGAACGGACAACTGGGCCAGCCGGGGGCGAACATGGCTTCCCACGCCGCCACGTTGTCGTTCATGGCGGCGACGAAGTAGTCGATGTCCCGCCACGAGATTAGTCCGTCACAGTCGCAGTCGCCGAGGCACCCGCCTGCGGCAGAGGTGTAGACGTATTGCGTGAACGGCACCACCGGCCGGTCCTCGACCGCATCCTTCAGATACTCCGTCAGACTAATCTGAAGCCAGGTCTCGTTGGGCAACGTGCCCGCGATCTGGTTGAGCGTCAGGACCAGACCCTCCGGCGACACCTCGTAGTCGAAGTAGCAGGTGTAGTAATCCTGCGTCTGTGTCTCGACATCCGTGATGATCACCGGCGGGCCGCCGTCGACGGTGACCGCGCGGTGAAACTCAAACTGCAACACGGCCCCGGCGAGACTCTCCAGCGTGCCCTCGTACGCCGGTAGGGTCGCCTCCACCGCCGGGGCCGGCTCGTTGAACACGCAGATGAACGGCTCCGACGCTTCGTACGGGCCGAGCTCGTCATATAGCCGATAGGTGACCCAGAACGGATAATCCGGCGGCGGATCCTGGGGAACGTACGCGCGGTACTTCATATGCACATGGTGTTCGGCCCAGGTACTTAAGTTGTAGCAGTCGCCAATCTGCCACAGCCACGCGCCGTCATCCATCCTGATCTTCAGGTTCGGCGAGATGTCCAGAATCTCAAACCAGATCTGATAGTCCATGTTCGGCGTGCCGGACAATTCGATCTCCGGCGGAAACCCATACGCCGGATCGGTCGTGTCGGAAAAACCCGGCTCGCCCACGGACCAGCACCCGAAGATTGGGCTCCACGACAGCGGGTAGTAGCCTTCCGACAAATCACCGTGCCGGTATATCTGTTGCTTATCCACAAACAGTTTCCCATCGTCTTGTGCAAGGTAGTAGTGATCAAGGGGACATGGCCGACCGTCTTGGCTGCGGGCAGGAGGAACGGTGGCGCTGAGAAGCGTAATTGTGGCAATTGCAATGCTTGTGTTCCATCGATTACTCATTTGACTTTCCTTTGAGTGTACCTTCTATTGCAGTCCCGCGGGGGCCCGGATGGGCTATTACGACAGAGGCTCTGGTACCCACCACTTCGGCGCGTGGCTCTCTGTGCGGACCATCCGGTTCAACGTTTCGCCCCACAACGGTCCGCAGAGCAGACCCTACCCGGCCCTACCCGGCTCCAACCTTTCTGCGGATCTTGGTTGCGTCTTCATGCGCTGCCGCTGAAGTGCGTTTGAAACGCCGCGAAGCTGGCTAGGTCTACGTCATCATCGCAGTCTAGGTCGGCTGTCTCACAGTCGGGTTCGACCGGAACATCGGGACCGTTGAGGCAACCGACGAAGATGTTGAAGTCGTCCAGATCCACGTCGCCGTCGCCATCGAAGTCGCTGGCTAATGGCGTACAGATAAACTGGGTGAAAGGCACCGCCGACTGATCTTCAACATTCGCGTCCTTTACGTGCTCCGTGAGTGAAGCCTGTAGCCATGTTTGTCCAGGTAGCATTCCGCTGATCTGATTCAGGATAAGGGTCATGCCGTCCGGCGACACCGTAAAGTCGAAGTATCCGGTGTAGTAATCCTGCATGTGTGTCTCCTCGTCCGTAATCGTTACCGGCGGACCGCCCTCGACCACGATCTCACGGTGAAAGGTGAAAGTCAATTCGGCGTCAGCCAGACTCCCTAGCGTGGCTCGATACGGTGGCGTGGTTGATTCCACCATTGGGGCTAGAGCACAAGGAGGCGGCTCATCGGGAGGATTATTGCAATCCACACAGGCAAATACACAGGTAAACGGCTCGCTAGGCTGATACATGCCGAAGTCATCGACCAAGCGGTACGTGACGTAGAAGCACACGTTCGAGGAAGAGTGCTCTGGGACATAAGCGCAATGTTTGACATGGACGTGGTTCTCGTTCCAATCGCTAAGATTGTACCGATTGCCAACTTGGGTTAGCTCCACGGGAGGAGTAGTAGCCGTTACTACGATTCTGAAGTCGGCCGAAAGGCCGAGAATCTCGAACCATATCTGATAGTCCTCGTTAGGCGTGCCAACCAATTTGGTGGCCATGTCGCCATAGCAGCCAAGAATCGGATTCCCAAAATTCGGCTCGTAGTTGGACCAGCGCTGGTAAATCGGACTCCAGCATAGCTCATAGGGAGGGGTATTCGGGGGCGACCAAAAGGTGTGGCGGTAGACCTGTCCGTAGTCTGCGAACAGCTTGCCATCATGATGTCCAATCAAGAAGTGGTCAAGGTGACAGCACCGAGGTTGGCCCGAAGCTGCTGGGATGACGGCGACGAAAAAAAGAATCGCGCCGAGCGCAATGCTTGTACTTAATCGATTCATCATTTTGTTATCTCCTCTAGGTGTTACTTGTCTTGTAGTATGCCGCACCCTCCGGGGTTACGGCGGAGGTTCCTCGGGCGGAGGCCAAAGCGGTGCGTGGCTTGGCCACCAGAGGTTGGTGCCGGATTCCGGGTATCCGTCCATGTCCCAGGTTTTCTTCCAGTGCAGCGTTTCCACGTGGCTGTCGGTGAACAGGTAATTGGATTTGCCAAGATGCCGGTCCCACGCTAGCCCTCCCTCCTGTCTGGGCGCCTCGGGTGTTTCCCAGCGTTCAGCGTGGAAGTGGTCCGCGGAATCCCAGTCTCCGCCGTAGCGTATCTCAGCCAGATAGATAACGCATTCGGGGCGGGAGATTCGATCCAAGCGATCTCTACGCTCAGGATATGTGTCCTCAGGGTCGATCCCCGGGAGAGCAACCAGGCAGACATTGATGGCGTAGCTGGACCAGCGATAGTCCAGCGCCGTCTCGTCGTCGCCTTCGGGAGGATGTTCCCAGTTGAAGAACGGCTTGCTGCTCTTGTCGCTGGGGCATTTGGCCACAAGGTGCTGCTTGACGGTCCTTTGAAGCACGGCCATCCAGTAGTTCTCTGGATCCGCGTCGTATGTCTGACAGGCCATCGACGGTATGCCTTCGCGGTTCTCCATCGCATACATCTGCAGCGCCAGGCCGATCTGACGCAAGTTGCTGAGGCAGACCGTACGCTTGCTTTGCTGGCGCGCGCGGCTCATTGCCGGCAACAGGATCGAGATCAAAATGGCGATGATCGCCACCACGACGAGTAATTCGATCAGCGTGAACGCGGTTAGTCGTCGCCGCCGGCGGCAGACAATGCCGCCCCGTGGCAGCACGCCGCCGGCACCATCTTTGTTCGAGTTTATGTTCAACGGCACGTGAACCATTGTTGCACTCCTTGCTTCGAATCCTCCTGTCAGCAGAATCATCTGGTGCTCCGACAACGCTTATTTGATGGGTAGCGCGGGCAAGACGCCCGCGCTACCCTTGCAACGGACTGCTATCGGCGGCCGTGCTCCAGCCACAGCAAACCGAGCAGTAGCGGCAGCAACGTCGCCGGCTCCGGAACACGAAAACGGAAATCGAACGGGTCCGAGGTCTCATACATGCCGCCGTCGTCGTAGGCCGTGAATGCCGCGGTAAACACGTCGGTCGGCTGGGGGTCGTCGAGCCAGAAATAAAAGCCCATGTGCGAATGAATGCCCCAGGCCTGGTGGTCTTCCAGCCACATTTTCTCGCCATACTCCGAGAACTTGAACGTATCGTCATCGGCGGCGAGGACTATCGAGTCATTCGGCCGGAGCATGAAGAAGTCGGTCGGATCGGCCAGCGACGTGCTCTCGCGACGGATGCCGATGTCCCAAGCGGGCTCGGTTTGCTGGTCGATGCTTTCGAGGTTCCACATGCCCTGCGGACCGTGGGCGGAATGCCAGCCGTCGAGGTGTTGCACGCCGTCGGGATCGCCGTAGCCATCGGGACCGTACTTGAACCGGCAGGTATACAGGTTCTTGCCTGGCTCACCCGGCTTGGCGATGGGCTGACCCCATTCGTCGAGTTCGGGGACCAGGAGGAGGAACGGCTCCTGGCTCGGCTCACCCCAGTTTGGCCACCCGGGGGTCGGAGCCGACGGATGGACCGGAGGCAGCGAGAAAAGCCAAAGCTTGTTGTCGTCATTGGGATCGGGATCGGTCGCCGCGCCCGGGTTGCCCGGGTCGCTCCAGTCCGGACGCCAAGTCGGGTTTTTGCCGATATGCGTATGCGCCAGCGGGCAGTCCGCCGGTGCCGGTTGGGCAACAAATACGCAAAAGGCCGCCGTAAGGAAGCCAATAGTAACAGTCAATTTCATGTTTCATATCCTTGGTTTGGGTGCGGATGCACGTGAAGTATGAACCGCGGGCTTCGCGGATACGCGTCAAGGAAGAGCCGCGAGCTTCATCAGCCCGCGTGGCCCACAATGTGGCACCGGTCTTCGCCCGGTCAGATTCGTCAGGCACGGAGGCCTGACGCTACCTCTGTGGCACCGGCATCTTGCCGGTGAATGTGGCACCGGCATCTTGCCGGTGAGTGTGGCACCGGCATCTTGCCGGTGGTTCGGCCGGCACGGGGACCGGCCGCCACATTGAGCGAAAAGTGTCTTGATGGAAGCAGAACTAGGAAATGGGCGGAGGGGCTCTCGGAGCTAATGGTGCTCGCTGATCGGCCGGCGCGAGCACCTGCGCCGTCAGGCAAAACGATTCGAGGAACGTGGTATTAGCGTGATTGATGGAAAGAGGAGGAGCGGCTACGTCAGCCGTCGAGCCAATCGTCAATAGAACGCAGATCGGGCAACCATCGGCTACGTGGTGGTGGTCACATTGGGCCAGATGGATCGCCCGAGCCAGCCCCGTGGCGGGTCCCCACGCGATGCAGAGCAAACCCAGCAGCAGCCCCCCATGCCTTCGCAGACGCCACCATAAGCTTCGTTCAGCCACGCATAACTCCTTAGAAATACGCAGCTTGTCAACAAATTCGGTGCTCGTCGTCAACCTCGACGACAGCTCGCACCTATCAAGTAATACATCGCACTACCTCGGTAATTATTACACCTCTCATCGGATTGTCAAGCTATTACACTTGATCAACATCACGCGAGTAACATCTCAGATTGAGCGGTCGCCTCACGACGGACAGGTCGTATTCATGACGCCGACCAGCGGATCGACATCCCGCCAATTGACGTTGCCGTCACCGTTCAGGTCGCAGTTCGCGAAGATGCAGGTCGGCGAGCCGGGGAGGAACAAGTCCAGCCAGTCCTGTTGTGCGTCGAGCGCGGCTCGGAAATATTCGATGTCTCTCCAGGATATCTCGCCATCGCAGTTGCAATCGCCCCGGCAGGCTGCTTCACAATCGTCAGGAATGCCGTTCCCGTTGACGTCCGGGCTGGTTCCGTCGGCGATATCACACGAGTCCGCCACCCCGTTACTGTTGCAATCCGGCTCGCACTCGTCGGGGATGCCGTTGCCGTTGCCGTGGCAGTCCTGGCTGGTGCCGGCGGCGATGTCGCAAGCGTCTGACACGCCGTTGGTGTTACAGTCGAAATAATATGGCGATTCATCGCCCCCGAGGTCCACCCGGCACTGTTGAATCCGGGGCTCACCCTCGAAATCATGCGTTGGCAGGGTGGGCGTATCGTCGTTGCCGCGATTGCTACAGGGCGAGCCCGACGCCAGGTGATAGTCTCCCGTGATCCAGATGTCGTCGTCCGGATTGACCGGCGTGCCGTTGTCATCCCAATGGCCGTGCGCGACAAAGAGCGGGTCGGGGGGTGCCCCATCCCGTTTCGCCGGCCCGGAGGGCAGGCGAACGGGGTGGGGCACCCACGCCACTTACTCTTCGTGTTCTTCGTGGTTGGGCATTGAACCACGAAGAACCTGGCGCGGCCTTCGGCCGCAACCAAAGGGAGCTGCGGCGGGGGACCGGCAGCCTGACGGGTGTAACCAATTGAGGCCTCCTCAGCAGAATTCGTG
>JAGMDK010000074.1 GCA_023128695.1 Phycisphaerae bacterium | reverse complement strand
CGATCGGAACGCGGTGCATTGGCTGGTTCGCGCTTGTCAAGACCGGGCCTTGGCGAACGTTGTTTGCGTGTCGCCTGGCCCGTAGTTGTCCGGAGATTGGTTGCGAAGTGATCTTCGAGCCGTGCGAGTGGCGATCGGTCTGGATGGCGGTCCATCGCCAGTCGCCGCCGCCGGCCCCGCCTCGGCTCGAGCAGATGAATCGTCAGGGTATCGGTTTCCGGATCGTAATTGACCTTCATGATGTCGGCCCTTTCAAGTAGCGGACGATCTATGAAGTATTGTCGGCCGTGACGATCGCCGTTTCACTGGCGGTGTTCTCAACGCACATTGAAATACCGCGCCTCCGGATGATACGCGATGAGCGCGCTGGTCGTTTGTTCCGGTTCGAGCTGGTATTGCTCGGTGAGAGTGACGCCGATCCGCTCCGGGGTCAGGAGTTTCATCAGGGGCGCCTGATCCTCTAGATTCGGGCACGCCGGGTAGCCGAAGCTGTAGCGGCTGCCCTGGTAGCCTTGTTGGAAGAGCTTCCGCAGGTCGCGGGCGTCCCGGCCGGCGACGCCTAGCTCGACGCGGACCTGCTGGTGGACGTACTCCGCCAGGGCCTCGGCCAGCTCGACTCCGAGGCCGTGCAGGAAGAGATATTGCCGGTAGTGATGCTGCTCGAACCACTGCCGGGCGACCTCGCCGACCCGACGGCCGGCGGTGACGATCGAGAAGGCGGCCACGTCCACCGTGCCGGCCCGGACCGGCCGCCAGAAGTCGGACAGACACCAGTACGGGTGCTGCTTCTGCCGGGGAAATGTAAACCTCACGGCGACTTCGCGATGATGTTCGGGCCGGTCGATCGTCCCGCTCGGCGGTCGGAAGATCAACAGTTCGTCGCCGTCGGAGTTGCACGGCCAATAGCCGTAGATCGCCTGCGGCTGGAGGATTTTTTCACGCTCGCAGCGCTCCACCAGCTCGCAATAAATCGGGCGGACTTTGGTATCGACGTACTTCTTCCACTCGTTCCGCGCCCGGCGTTTCCCGCGGAAGCCCCATTGCACCTGGAACAGCATCGTCTCATTGAGGTACGCCAGCGCGGTTTGCAGCTCGATTGTCTCCAGCACCCGCGCGCCCCAGAACGGCGGCCGCGGCACGGGGCAGTCGTGGCCGATGTCCGAACACGGTCGCTCAGATTCCGGAACATGCGGCCCGCCTGCCAGCCCCAGCCGCGACGCGTCCTGGGCGGCGACGGTCGCGGCGCGAATGGCGATTTCGGTTTCGGCAATGCGAGCCCGCTCGGCCGTATCCACATCCACTGGCTTGAGACCGTAACGCTGCTCGGCCAGTAGCCGCGCCTGTTCGGGCGTGGGCGTCTCGACGGCTACTTCTTTTTCACGCCGCTGGGCTTCAACGGCCTCGACCTCCGCTTTCCGGGCCATGATCTCGCCCATCAGCCGCAAGCCCTCGAAGGCGTCTTGGGCGTAGTACAAGCCGGACTTGTAGACCCGGCGGAGGTCCTGCTCGACATACTTCCGCGTCAGGGCGGCGCCGCCGAGGATGACCGGGACGTTGGCGGCGTGCTCATTAAGCACCTCGAGGTCCTCCCGCATGACGAGCGTCGACTTGACCAGCAGGCCGCTGAGGCCGATCGCATCGGCGTCGTGCTCTTGGAAGGCGTTGATGATGTTGCCGATCGGCTGCTTGAGGCCGAGGTTGTAGACCTTGTAGCCATTGTTCGAGAGGATGATGTCGACCAGGTTCTTGCCGATGTCGTGCACGTCCCCGCGGACCGTCGCCAGCACAATCTTCCCCCGCGCTTGTTCCTCGACCCGCTCCAGGTGCGGTTCGAGGTGCGCGACGGCGGCCTTCATCGTCTCGGCGGACCGGAGCACGAATGGAAGCTGCATCCGGCCCGAGCCGAACAGCTCGCCGACCTCTTGCATCCCCGCCAGCAGCAATTCGTTGATGATGAAGAGCGGGTTGTATTTCTCACGGGCCTCGTCGAGGTCGGCCTCGAGACCCTGCTTGCGACCGTCGATGATCCGCTGCTTGAGCCGCTCTTCAACCGGCAGTTCGGCGATCCGCCTTTGCGCGCCGAGCGTCTCGCCTTCGTCAAACAGGCTGATGAAGCGTTCGAGCGGGTCGCCCTGGTGGCGGCGATCGTGGATCAAATCCAGGGCGGCTTCCCAACGCTCAGCGCTGATCCGAGTGCGGGGGAGAATCTTGCCGGCGTGGATGATCGCGGCCGTTAGCCCACGTTGACAAGCCTCGGAGAGAAACGCGGAGTTGAGCACCACCCGGGCCGCCGGCTGAAGGCCGAAGCTGACGTTGCTGATCCCCAGGATCGACTGGCTGCGCGGGAACCGGGTCATCACCAGCTCGATCCCGGCCAGGGTCTCGAGCGCGAGTCGGCGGTCCTCCTTGTTTCCGGTCGTGATCGGGAAGGTGAGGCAGTCGAAGAAGATATCCTCTGCGCGGATGCCGTACTTGCCGGTCAGCAGCTCATGGATGCGGGTGGCGATGTCGAGCTTGCGCTGCGCGGTCTTGGCCATCGCCTCGTCCGGATCATCATCGATGGTCAGAGCCACGACGGCGGCGCCGTACTGCCGCAGCAAACGGCAGATTTTTTTCAGCTTCTCGCCACCGTCTTCGAGACTGACCGAGTTCACGATGCACTTGCCCCCGGCGAGCTTGAGCCCGGCTTCGAGGACATCCACCTGCGTACTATCGAGCATAAGCGGGGCGTTGAGGTCGCTGCCGAAGCGGTCGCAGACCATGCGCATGTCGGCGGTGCCGTCGCGGCCGACCGTGTCCACGCAAACGTCGAGCACGTGGGCCCCCTCCTGAAGCTGCTCATGGGCCAACTCGATCATGCCCTCGATATCCTCCTCAGCGAGCAGACGTATGAACCTGCGCGAGCCGCTCGTATTGCAGCGCTCGCCGACGATCAGGAAGCTGGTCTCCTGACGCATGGGCGTAGCGCTGTACAGGCTCGAAACGGACGGCTCGGAGGCTACCTCACGCTGCCTCGGCTTGAGCTCGGCGACCGCCTCGACAACGGCTTTGATGTGCGCGGGTGTGGTGCCACAGCAGCCGCCGACGATATTGACTCCATCCTCGACCACGAAAACGCGTAGCCAGCGGGCCAGTTCCGCGGGCGGGAGCGGGAAACACGGCTGCCCGTTGACAATCCGCGGCAGGCCGGCGTTGGGCATGACGCTGAGCCGGCGGGTGCCGTGCTCCGAGAGGTACCGGACGTGCGCGCTCATCTCCCGCGGGCCGGTGGCGCAATTCAGGCCGAGCACGTCAACCTCGGGGAAGGCTTCGAGCACAACTACGGCGGCCGCGAGGTCGGTCCCCATCAGCATCGTGCCGCTCGTCTCCATCGTGACCTGGCAGATCAGCGGTACGCGGCGGCCGCCGGCCTCGAACGCCTGCCGAGTGGTCTGGATGGCAGCCTTGGTCTGGAGGATGTCCTGACACGTCTCAATGATCAGGACGTCAACCCCGCCGTCGAGCAGCCCGCGGACCTGCTCGGCGTAGCTTGCGAGCAGGTCGTCATAGGTCGTCTGCCGCAGTGAGGGCAGTTTGGTCCCCGGCCCGATCGAGCCGGCCACGAACCGCGGCTGCTCGGGCGTCGCGAACGCCTCCACCGCCCGGCGGGCAATCCGAGCCGCGGCGACGTTCAGCTCATACGTCCGGTCGGCCAGGCCGAACTCCGCCAGAACAACGCGGTTGGCACCAAAGGTGTTGGTCTCGACGACATCGCAGCCGGCCGCGAGAAAGCCGCGGTGGATCTGCTCGATCGCGTCCGGGCGGGTCTCGTTGAGGACTTCCGAACAATTTTCCAGGTTCCGATAGTCGCTCAGCGGCAGGTCCAGAGCGTGGATGCTGGTGCCCATGGCCCCGTCGAAGACCAGCACCTTGTCCGCCAGACGTTGCAGGAATCGTGATTCGATTTCGGGCATCTCGTGGTCCTACCCACGGGTTCCGCGTGTGCCACTGCTCTTGAGCAGTGCCCAAGCTATTGCCAGTCGAAGAACACACTGCTCAAGAGCAGTGGCACACAACGGACCCGAACCGACCCGAAGGCCGGCGACCGGGGGCCTTGCCAGTTGCATCTGGGTTGCTATTATAGCGCGATTACGAAACATTGCCCGGATGTCCTGCGACAGAGGTGGAGTCAATTGCTAATGACCACGGATGCAACCGACTTGGCGTCGTTCTTTGACCAGGTGGAGTTCGACGCCCAGACGTACACGCGGTTTGCCGACGCCGCCCATGCCTCGTTCCAAGCCCGCGAACGGTTTGAAATGTTACTGAACGAGTATCGGGAGAAGGTGGAGGCCGGCCAGGGGGACACCCTGAAACTGGCCCTGGGGCTGCTGATCCTGGGCAAGTTCGGGGAGGCGCTCGAACGCTTCGGACGGTCGTCGGCGGGGAAGGTGCGCCATTACTACGCGGCCGAGGCGGCGCTCGGGCTAAATCGGTTTGAACAGACGCTGCAAGAGTTGCAGCAGGCGGCCCAGAATGGGTGGGACGCGTTTGAAATCGACCTGCGGGTCGCCGCCGTCCAGGTCCGCGCCGGGGACTTGACCGCGGCTGAGAAGCTGGTGGCCAAGCACCAGTCGGCGGGTGCACAGCGCGCGGACTGGTATTACGCACGGGGCCTGTTATGCGAGGCCCGGGACGAGCGGGTGGCAGCCGCCCAGGAGTACGAGAAGACCCTGGAGCTCGACCCGGACCATGCCCAGGCAATGTTCCGCTGCGCCCGGCTGTACGACCTGTTCGGCGACGATGCCCAGGCTCTGGAGCTGTATGACGGCCTGACCCGCCAGCCGCGGGCCCACATCAACGCGCTGCTCAACGCGGCGGTGATCTACGAGGATCTCGGGAAGTACGATCAGGCGATCAAGTGCCTGAACCGGGTTCTCAAGGCGTATCCGAACCACAAACGGGCCCGGCTTTTCCTCAAGAGCGTCGAAAGCTGTCGGCAGATGATCATTGTAGAAGGCGGGGAGGAGCCGATCGACACGCGGGCCCGCTTGCTGGCGACGCCCCTGTCCGAATTCGAGCTCTCGGTCCGAGCCCGCAACTGCCTCAAGAAGATGAACATCCGCACCGTCGGCGAATTGATACACCTGAGTGAGGCGGAGTTGCTGGCGTATAAGAATTTCGGCGAAACGTCGCTCAATGAAATCAAGGCCCTGCTCACCAAGAAGGGTTTGCGGCTTGGATTGCAACCCGAGGAGGTAGAGGTCGAATCGGCGGAGGCGGAGGCGGCCCAGAAGCTGACGCTCCCCCCCGGCCAGGAGGCTCTCTTGGCCAAGTCAGTCTCGGAACTGGAGCTGTCGGTGCGTTCCCGCCGGTGTTTGCAGCGACTGAACGTCCGCACGCTGAGAGACCTGCTTCAATACTCGGAAGCGGAGTTGCTCGCGACGCGCAACTTCGGCGTGACTTCACTCACCGAGATCAAAGCGCGACTGGCGGAAAACGGCTTGCAACTGACGCCGAAGAGCACGACCTGAGCATTCACCCGGCCCGCGGATTATTGACGGCTGAAACATGCCTCGCTACGGTTCGGCCAAGATGAACACGTCGCGCAATCTCGGCCCGAGCCCTTCCCCGCGGAGCCGAAACGCTCTTCGGCGTTTGCACGTCGCCTTGACGCTCTCGTCCATCGTCGCGATCGTCGTGATCGATCAAGTGCTCCGCCGGTACTGGGCTTTCCCGAACGACGACTTGCTGCCGGCCTCGCTCTATGGCCCGCGCGTGTTGGGGCCGCCCCTCCTGACCATTGTCCTGGCCATGGTCATGCGGCAAGTGATACCGGCACTTACGTGCGGTATTCTCCTGGCCGCCTTTATGCTCGTTCCGTTCTCGCCGGAGGGCACCGCTGATAGCGCGGGCCTCCTGACCGGCATTCAATTGGCCGCCGAGCACTACCTGATCGGGGCCCTGACCGACGCGGACCACATCAAGGTGATCGTCTTCAGCCTGCTGATCGCCGGCATGGTGGGCGTGATCGCGGCCAACGGCGGCACGGCCGCGGTCGTCAACGCCGTCGCCCGCTGGGGGTCCACCCGGCGGCGCGGGCAGGCTGCGACCTGGCTGGCGGGCCTGCTGGTCTTCTTCGACGACTTCGCCAACGCGATGATCGTCGGGCCGTCCATGCGGCCGGTCTGCGATCGGCTGCGGATCAGCCGGGCCAAGCTGGCGTACATCGTGGATTCGACCGCCGCCCCGGTGGCGTCGATCGCCTTGGTCGGCACCTGGATCGGGGCGGAAATCGGCTACATCCAGGATGGGCTCGACCAACTGGCCGACCGGCCGGCGTTCCTCGCGGAAGTCGGCGGCTATCAAGCGTTCGTAAACAGCATCCCGTATCGCTTCTACGCCATCCTGGCCCTGGTGATGGTGTTGCTGGTCGGGCTCCTGAACCGCGACTTTGGGCCGATGCGAAAGGCCGAGAACGAAGCGGCTCGCACAACGCTGCCGGCGGAGCCGGCCCTCTCGCCGACGGACGCGGGCGGCCGAATCTGGTACGCCCTGGGGCCGGTGCTCGTGCTGGTCGTGCTAACGCTGCTCCTGCTCTTGTTTCCGGGGTGGCGCGCGGTCGATTGGGCGACATTCGAGCCGCCGACGGGTACTTGGTATTGGTTGGGAGCACTCCAGGCCATGGTCGGCGCGGCCGATCCGTTCAACCCGATTCTCTACGCCGCGCTGGCATCGATATTCCTCGCCGCCCTGATCTCGATCGGGACGGGGAGACTGACCATCCAGGAAACGATCGAGAGCGCCACGGCGGCCATGTCGCGGCTACTGTCAACCATCGTCATCCTCGTGCTGGCGTGGACCCTGTCGGCCACCATGAACGACCTGCAACTCGGGGATGTGGCCGTGGAGATGTTGCGGTCAGGAGGGTTCGGCGAGCCCGGCTGGGTGCGGGCGCTGCCATTGTGCGTCTTCCTCAGCGCCTGCATCGTGGCGTTCGCGACCGGCACCTCCTGGGGCACGATGGGCATTCTCTGCCCGGCAGTCGTAACGATTTCGGCGGGGCTCCTGGAAGCGCTCCCGGCCGCTGAAGCCATGCCGATTTTCTACGCCTCGGTTGGCGCGGTTCTGTCGGGAGCGGTTTTCGGCGACCATTGCTCGCCGATCAGCGACACTACGGTTCTCTCTTCGTTGGCGAGCGAATGCTCGCTCGAAAGCCACGTTTGGACGCAAATGCCGTACGCTCTTACAGTTGCGGTGGTCTCCATCCTCTGCGGGGACGCACTGTGCCGCTATGCCGACGTTCCGGCGTGGGGTGGCTTGCTCATCGGCTCGGCGGCGCTGGTAATGATCCTGCTAGTCGTCGGTCGTAAACCAGCCGGCGAATAGTGCTTTGCCACAGACAAAGTGATGGGTGGCACGGCTGTGTCAGCCGTGTTTCAGCGTCGCAGAACACACGGCTCACAGAGCCGTGCCACCCGGCCGCGGGCGGCAAAAAAGTACCGGAACCCGTGGGGTCGGGTCCCGGCGTGTGAGAGAGTAAGGAGGGGTTTTGCGCAGTAATACCATCGGTCAATCCCCTGACCGGCTTAATAGTTTTCTCACATTTTTCTGTGCCCTTCCATTCCCGATAACATACCATCCCCAGGGTTGGACGGGCCTCTGGACAATGTGGAGATGTAAGCATTCAGCGGTCAGCAATCAGCGATCAGCCGAAAGTCGAGCGTTCAATGGGTAAATGTCACAAATAGTGTGTTATTCGGAGCAGGCTGAGCACATGACTGAGGATAAGTACTTACTCGCTAATCAGCGTAAAAGCTGACCGCTGAAAGCTGATTGCTGAATGCTGACCGCTGAAAGCTGATTGCTAAATGCTGACCGCTGAAAGCTGATTGCTGATAGCTTGTTGCAAACGGCTGAACTCTTACGTGGAGATAACATTATGGCATTACCGAAGCTCCTGAAGGACCTCATGTCCCTGCCGACGGCACCGTTTCTCGAATCCGCCGTCATGGATTACGTCGAACGGACCTGCCGCAAACTCGCCGGCGTGAAGATCAAGTACGACCGCTACGGCAATTTGTTGGCCCACTATCGCCGCCAGCCCCGTAAAATCACCCCGCTGGCGTTCGTGGCCCATACCGACCACCCCGGCTTCGCCGCCCTGAAGATGGTGCAGCCACGCACGCTGCGGGCGGAGTTCCGCGGCGGCGTCCGGCCGGAGTACTTCGCCGGCTCCAAGGTGCGCTTTTGGAACAATGGGCAGTGGGTCAAGGGCCGAGTGTTAAAGTTGTCGAAAACCCTCCCGCCCAAATTGCCCGGCGGGCCGCGGGTCCCGAAGGAGGCCCACATCCAGGTCGGCAAACCCATCCCGCCGAACACCCTGGGCATGTGGGACCTGCCCGAGCCGACCCTCAGAGGCGACCGCGTGGTCTCCCGGGCCTGCGACGACCTCGCCGGCGTCGCGGCCATGCTTATGTTACTGCAACGTCTGTGCCGCAAACGCGCCCGCGGCGAGGTGTATTGCCTGTTCACTCGGGCTGAAGAAGTGGGCTTCGTCGGCGCCGTCGGCGCGATCCGCGCCCGGACCATCCCCAAGCGTGTGCCCGTGATCTCGATCGAGACCAGCAGCGCGCTCATCAACGCCCCTATCGGCGACGGCCCCATCATCCGCATCGGCGACCGGGTCTGCGTCTACACGCCACAGTTCGCGACATTCTGCGTCCGCGTGGCGCAGGAGCTCGCTGGCCGCCGCAAGAGCTTCCAATATCAACGCAAGTTGATGGATGGCGGCATGTGCGAAGCAGCGGCGTTCGGGGCCTATGGGTACGCGGTGATCGGGATTTGTCTGGCGCTCGGCAACTACCACAACATGGACACTCACCGCCGAAAGATCGGCAGCGAGTGGGTCAGCTTCAAGGACTGGCAGGGTATGGTGGACCTGTTCGAGGCCCTCGTGCTCGACCCCGACGGGCCGGACGCCGTGGACGATTCGCTGCGCACCCGGATTGACGGGCTATTTGAGGAGAACCAAGCCTTGCTTCGTCAGGAGTAAGGTGCGTCCATGGAAGTGAAAAAACCAACTCTGGTTTTGCTCTCGGGCGGGCTGGACAGCGCCACGACGCTGGCCATCGCCCGTGCCGACGGCTTTGAGCCGCTGGCGATCAGCTTTCGGTATGGCCAGCGGCATGAAATCGAGCTCGAGGCCGCCCGCAACGTGGCCGCCGCCGCCGGCGTGCGGGAACACGTCGTCGTCGAGCTCGATTTGCGTGTCTTCGGAGGTTCGGCGTTGACGGCCGAGATCGAAGTGCCCAAAGACCGCGACCTGGAAGCCGACGAGATACCGATCACCTATGTGCCGGCCCGAAATACGATTTTCCTCGCCTACGCCCTGGCCCTGGCCGAAGTCCGTGGTGCCCAGGACATCTACATCGGCGTCAATGCGGTCGATTACAGCGGCTACCCTGACTGCCGGGGGGACTACATCGCCGCGTTCGAGAAAATGGCCGGCTTGGCAACCCGAGCGGGCGTCGAAGGTCGGCCGGTTCGCATCCACACGCCTCTGATCCAGCTCACCAAGGCCGAGATCATCCGCCGGGGGCTTGAGCTCGGGGTGGACTACGGCCTGACTCGAAGCTGCTACGACCCGGACCGGGCCGGGCGCGCCTGCGGCCATTGCGACAGTTGCCGACTGCGGCTGGCTGCGTTCGAGCAACTCGGCCGCCCCGATCCCACCCCTTACGCAAACGGCTGATAACGGCCGGGCGGGGCTTGATCATGCTTTCCAGAGGAAGCGAGGTTTGAGTATGGCGACGAGCGCCGGCAAGAGCGTCACGCTCGTCAGGAAGCTGACCAACAGGCCGATGCCGATCAGCAGGCCGAAGCGGACCAGGGTGCGGAACTCGGAGACACACAGCAATAAGAAGCCGAGCGCGACCACGAACGCCGTGAAGAACAGCACCCGGCCGGTGAATGCGAAGGCGTTGCGGAAAACCTGGGCCGGGTCGGCGTCCGGCGTGCTGAGGCCGATGCGCAGCCGATCGAGCATGTGGATTGGGAAATTCACGCCGGCGCCGATGGCGATGCTGGCGAACATCGACGTGCCCACGCCCAGGGGGATGCCGCCGAGGCCCATGATCGCGTAATTGACCAGCACGGCCACGCCCACCGTCAGCGTACACAAAAACCCGGCGATTACCGAGCGAAACATCAAACCAGTCAATACCAGAACGCAGATGAACGAGAGCACCACGCTGTTTACATGGCTGGTGCGGATCATGCACAGCCAGTGGTAGTCGAGATTGACGCGCCCGGCCAGCTTGGCCCGCAACGGCCCGTCGCTGAAGTGCTCGTCCAGGTAATCTTGTAGTGTGTGAATGACCTCCCGCTGATGGATGAACTCGCTGCTCTTCATGCGGACGATCAGGTTGGCCCGCGTGTAGGTCTCGTCGATCACCTCGTGCAGCAGCTCGGCCATCGGCGAGGTCTCGATCCCCAATACATCCAGATAGAACTGCGTCTCGAACGGGTCGTCCGGAATGACGTAGTACGCCGGGTCTTCGTCGTGCATCTTCTGGTGAGCCCGCTTGATCCACCCGGCCGGCGAATGCGTCCCGCCCACGTGCGGCAGTGCTTCGGTGTATGTTTCCAGTTCATCGAGGCGGTGGAGTAGTTCGGTTTGCAGCAAGGCCTCGGGCTCGGACGCGGTCACGATGATGTTGAGTTGGCTGGTGCCGTCGAAACGGGCGTTGAGCGCCCGGGCGGCCCGCACGATCGGGTGGTGCTCCTTGAAGGCCAGTATGCGGGCATCGTTGATGATCAGCTTGGATGCGCCCCAGGCGGCGAAAGCGATGGTAATGATTCCCAGACCGAGCACGATGAAGCGCCGCCGGAATATGATTGTCCCGAGTCGCCCCATGATCCGCCCGATCGCGTCGACGCCATTGGTTTGGGACGCGGCGTTCTTGCGTTTGAGAAACGCACTGCTCATCTTCAGCGGCCGCATCATCAGTCCGGCGGGGACGACTGTATATGAAAACACCAGCGCCCCCAATACGCCGGCGCACGTGAACAACCCGAAGTACCGGATCGGCGGCATGATTCCAGCCACGTATAGTGCGAAGAACCCGGCCACGTCGGTCAGCGAGGTGATCAGGATCGGGTACCACAGTGCTAGGCAGGCCTCGACGATGATTTCCTGTTTACTCCGTCCGCGCGGCTCGAGCTGTTCCTCGTAGTATTGGCCGATGAGGTGCAGCGAATCGGCCACGCCGAGGGCCATGATGATCACGAAGATGCCATTTGTGACGATGTAGACCGGCACGCCGAACACGGCCATCAATCCCAGGGCCATTATCGAGGCGCCGCCGATGACGCACAGAGGCAGGACTGTGCCACGGACCGTACGGTAGGCCAGGATGATCAGGATCGCCATCACGATTGGGCAGATGAAGTTCATTCGCAAGGCGTCGTCGGAGACGGCAGTGCCCATGTGTGCTCGCACGGCGGCCTCGCCGGCCACTACGAGCTGCTCGTCATTGACCGGGTAGCCGTCCAGCAGATCCGCCAAGGCGCGGTAGATCCGGTCGGCCTGATTTTCATTCTCCGGCCGGATGAGGATACAAGCCGCGGAGCCATCCTCTGCCACCAGCGTACCCTTATATAGCTCGTAGCCGAGCACGTCGGCTTTCAGGGCCTCCAGGTCGGCGGTCGGCGTGGGGATTTCCTTGACCAGCAACTCGAAACCCGGCTCGTCGTTTTCATCAAAGTACACGCCCGACTCGGTGGTCAGGCTGAGCACGTCATCCGGATCGATGCCGGGCAGGCCCTGGATGGCACGGGTGAGTGTTTGAATCAGCTTCAGGGTTTCGGGTACGAAGATGCCGCCGGGCTGAGCGCGGATCACGCCGACCGCGATCGGCTCGGTCAGGCCGAAGTCCTCCTCGACCTGTTTCTTGAGCCGCAAGGCGGGGTGGTCTTGGGGAATGAACGCATCCGGGCTGGTGTCGCGGGTCAACGATAGGACGAACGGTCCCAGCACCAGCCCGACCAGCCCGGCCAGACACAGCACCAACACCGGATGCGATGTAACAAACCAAAAGAACCGACGCATAGGCAGCCTCGGAGAACCGGTGCATGAGCAGCTCCGGCGGGGCGCCGGAATTTAGCCCAGGGCGCAAGCCCTGGGATAGTGTGGCATCCCAACGCTCAGCCCCAGAGGGGCGACGGAAACACCCTCGGTTTCAGAATCCGTCCGTCGCCCTTCCAGGGCTAGTCACGAAGGGACATACGCTTGACGTCCTGGGGGGCGGTTCATAAGCTAGAATTCTATACGGGAACCGTCAAGGGACGGCGTGTGAGCTAACTCGGCGGGCGACGAAACGAGTGTTATCGCAAGGGGAAAAAGTCATGCCTAGAGCAGTTAATACAACTCTTGCTGGAGAGCCGCGGGTTTCAGCCCGCGCGGCGCCGCGCGGACTCAAGTCCGCGACTCTTTGGATTTTGTTACCGCCTCTCGGTGTTGTGCTTTCATTAATGGTTGCTCCAGCCGTGAGCAATCCACAGGATGCTCCGCAAGCCAAGGCGTTCGTGAACATCACCGATCAAGCCGGCCTGCGCCATCGGCACCACAAGCCGATCCTCGACAAGAAGCTCGATTGCATCATGCCGTGGATGGCCTCGGTGGGTGCCGCGGCGGCCGCCGGCGACTACGACAACGACGGCGACATTGATATCTACGTGACCAATTCCCAGTTGGGTAAGCCGAACCGGCTGTTCCGCAATAACGGGGACATGACATTCACGGACGTGGGGGCCGAGGCGGGCGTGGCCGGGGCCAACGATGAGTTCTTTTTATTTACCATACGTCAGGCACGGAGGCCTGACGCTACCTTCGACGGACAGTTCCAGGATGATCTGGACCAAGGCGTGTTCTCCGCGCCGTTGCGGGAGGAACTAGCCAAGCATAGTATTTCGCTTTCTGAGAAAGCTGTCGTTTCGGTGATGGCCGCGGGCCAGAGCTGGCGTGTTACCCAGGTTGGGCAGGTCTACACAATCAAGAAGGGCAACGAGGGGCTCAATGTCCTCGAGAATCGCGGCACCTCGATGGACGCCGCCTGGGGTGACTTCGACAACGACGGCCACCTCGATCTCTACGTCGTCAAGTGGGGCTGGAACATCCTCTATCGCGCCAACGGCGACGGAACCTTCACCGACGTGACCGAGCAGACCGGCGTGGGTGACCCGGGCAACGGCAACGCCGTCATCTGGTTCGACTACAACGACGATTCACACCTCGATCTTTACATCGGGAACTACTTCCGCACTGTTCATCTCTGGAGTCTGGAAGACGCGCGGCAGATGCACGAGGATTTCGAGACCGCTCGCGACGCCGGCGCCAACGTGCTCTATCGCAACAACGGCGACGGGACCTTCACCGATGTCAGCGCCGAGCTGGGCGTGGACGACACGGGCTGGACGCTCGACACCGGGGCCGCGGATTATGACAACGACGGCGACCAGGACCTGGCCAACGCGAATGATTTCGGCCAGGACCGCGTCTATCGCGTCAACGCCGACGGGACGTTCAGCAACGTGACCGACGCCGCCATCGGCTGGGACACGCACAAGGGCATGAACATCGAGTTCGGGGACTACAACAACGACGGCTGGCTCGACCTGTACGTGACCAACATCTGGACCAAGGAGTACGTCAAGGAGGGCAACCAGCTCTACCGCAACATGGGCGACGGGTCCTTCAGCGACATCTCGTTCGAGGCCAACGTCTACGACGGGGGCTGGTGCTGGGCGGGGAGGTTCTGGGATTTTGACAACGACGGCGACCTCGACATCATGGTCGCCAACGGCTACATCTCCGGCAACCCCGAGGACGAATACTTCACCAAGCTGGCCACCGAGGTGACCAAGCCCGGCTTCGACCCGATCAACGCCCAGAACTGGCCCACCATGGGCGACTCGACCTTCTCCGGCTACCAGACCTCCCGTGTCTGGCGGAACGAGGGGAACGAGGCGTTCGAGCAGGTGGCCAAGGAGCTTGGGCTGGCCGACATCGGCGACGGCCGCGGACTGGCCATCGCCGACTATGACAACGACGGCGACCTGGATGTGTATATCGCCAACCAGGGTCAGGACAGCTCGTTCTATCGCAACGACATCGGCAACAAGAACAACTGGCTGCAAATCGACGTGAGCGGGACGAACTGCAATCGCGACGCCATCGGGACCCGGATCACGGTGACGTGCGGGGAGTTGACCCAGATTCGCGAGATCAACGGCGGCAACGGTGACCACAGCCAGGTTCCGTATCGGCAGTATTTCGGCCTCGGCCAACACGAGAAGATCGACGTGCTCGAAATCCGCTGGCCGACCGGGTACGTGGAGCGGTTCGAGAACCTCGAGCCCAACCAGTTGCTCAAGTACACCGAGAACACCCCGGCGGCGTTCCTCGAAGAGCGCAAGCGCTTCAAGGAAGTCCAGATCGAGGCCCGCAAGCTCGAAGCCGAACGGGAAAAACGGGCAGCCGAGGCGGCGGCGGCCAACCCCGGCGAGGCCGAACCCGAACTGGATTGGAGCGAGTTGCAGCAGTTCAAGAAGGAGTACCTAAGGCATAAGCAGGCCGTTGAAAACGACCCGCGGAACCCACAGGTGCGTTTCGAGTTCGCGCTGGTGCTGGACAAGCGCGGGCGGCGGTCGGCGGCGCTGAGTGAGCTCGAAAAGGCCATCCGCCTCGACTCCAATGCCCTGCTGTATACCAACACTTATCGCATGACGATTCGCAGCTACGGACACGCTTACTATGACCGCTCGATCCGCTTCTTCGAGGACCTCGTTGATAAATACCCCAACGCGGTCATGCCGCGGCTGAACAAGGCCCTGGCATACGTGGACAAGATGCCCTACCCCAAGCTGGGGATCGTCAGCCAGGGCAAGCTCTCGAACAAGTCGCTGGCGGAGTTGGATATCATCCTGGCCCAGATCGACGCCGAGTGCTGGACCGCGAAATTCATCCGCGGCATGAACCACCTGCACTGGCCCCGCAAGTTGGGGCATGCCCCGCTGGCGATCAAGGATTTCACCGAACTGATCGAGTTGCAAAATGAGCTGCCGCCGGAGAAACAGCGGGACTACTTCGCATTCGGCTACGTGGGTCTGGGGGACTCGTACGTGAAGAATCGCGAGGAGGGCTTTGAGGAGAATCTGACCAAGGCCCGCCAAGTGTGGGAATTGGGGCTCAAGGAGTACCCGGATTCGGAGGAGATGAAGAAGCGCCTGGAGCTTTACGCCCAGGACAAGGGCGAGTTGATCGAGTACGTCAAGGGTTTGCGTGGGCTGGAAGATCCGGTGGACACCGACCTGGCCAAAGTATGGGTGGATTGAAGGAAGCTATCAGCTTTCAGCTTTCAGCGATCAGCTTTCAGCAGTCGGCTTTCGACCGGAGAATGTAGCGGCCGGGCCCCGTACCGGCCGAAGATGAGAATAATCGGGTGGCCCGTGGCTTTAGCTGCGGGGAACACGAATGACACTCGAAAACCATTCGTGTCCCCCACCGCTAAAGCGATGGGCCACCCAGGATAGCGCAATGTAGCGTCCGGCCGACACGGGAGCCGGTCGCCATAGTAAACGGCCTTCATCAGCAGAGGAGCAGTAGAGAAATGAAACGCACGGAAGGCATCTGCGAGATGTGCGGTCATTTCGTAGGCGTCAGACAGAAGGCCCATATCATAGCAGAGCTTAAGAGCGTTAAAGCAAACCATCTGTTATTGTGTCCTTCTTGCCATGAGGAGTAGCAAGTCGTGAATAGAAAAGGTCGGTGGTCAACAGCAGCGGTTACGACCGTGGTGCTTATCGCGGCAATCAGCCTGGGGGGGCCATCCGAACAAGAGGTTGCTGGCGAACTGGACGCTCACCGTCTGGTCGGCAAGGCCCATTACGAGAATGACAAGTTCGCCGAGGCGGCGGCCGAGTTTCGCCGGTGTATCGAGTTGAAGCCGGACTCGGCGGTGGATCACTTCAATCTCGGCCTGATCCTGATGCGGGCCCAGGAATACCAAGCGGCGCTGGAGGCCCTGGACCGTGCTCAGGAGCACGATCCGGAGCTGTTGGCCGTTTATTACATCCGGGGCATTGTTCACAAGCGCGAGGGCCGTTACGCCGAGGCGGTCGAGCAGCTTCAGCACGTCATCGCCCACGATCCCCAGTGCCCCGGGGCGTATTACAACCTGGGTGTGTGCTACAAGTTCATGCAGCGCTACGAGGACGCCGTCGCGGCGTTCAAAAAGAAGGCCGAGCTGTCGCCGACCGATCCGAGCACTCATTACCAGTTGATCACGCTATATCGCCGCCTGGGCCAGGTGGACAATGCCGAACGCCACAAGGAGATTTACGACCGCGTCAAGGGCACGGTGGACGAGGCGGAGAAGACGGCCGAGGCCCTGGAACGCAGCAAGTATACGTACATCATCGAGGCCCCGCGGCTGACGAAGGACGTAATCCCGCGGGAGTCGGCGGTCCGCTTCGTCGATGTTACTCATGAAACCGGAGTGGTAGTGCAAGCGAGTCAGCGCGAAGTGCCGTTGACCGTTGCTTTCAAGCGGTCCGACTACGACGCGGATGAAGCGCGGCGGCGCTATGCGCCCGCGATCGGCGGGGCGGTCGCGCTGGGTGACTACGATGCCGACGGCGACCTGGACCTGTACGTCGTGGCATGTTCCACGGATGAAGATACGGCGGCGAATCATCTGTGGCGAAACGACGGCGACTGGCATTTCACCGATGTGACCGAAAACGCGGGCGTCGGGGACACCGGCTTGGGCATGGATGCCGCGTTCGGCGATTACGACAATGACGGGCATCTCGATCTATACGTTGTCAACGCCGGCCCGAATGTGCTCTATCGTAACAAGGGTGACGGGACCTTTGAGGATACCTCAGAGGCGGCCCGCGCCAACGAACCGCATTTCGGCCGTAAGGTGGTTTTCGTCGACTACGACCATGACAATGACCTTGACCTCTTCATCGCGAACGATGTAAACCTGTCGGAACCGCCGGAGACCGACTCCTTCACAATTCCAGAGGGCTTTGGCGGCGAGGCTAATACTCTCCTGCGCAACAACGGCGACGGCACGTTCTCCGGCCATACCGACGCGGCCGGACTGCTGGTGGAATTTGCCCAGACGGGTGACGTGGTCTTCGCTGATTTTGACGGGGATCATGACATCGACCTGTTTTACGCGAACGCCAACGGGCCGAGCCGCTTTTTTGCCAATGCCCGCTTGGGCAAGTTCGACTCGGGCGGCTCGTTCTCGCCCGCGCTCGACAGCGGCTCGGTGGCGGTCGCGGATGGTGATTTCAACCGCGATGGTCATATCGACCTGATCGTCGTCGCCGACCATCAGCTCTACCTGTATACCAATGACGGAAGTGCGAGTTTCACGGGCGTACCGCTTGAATTGGCTCCAGAAGACCTGAAGCTCGTCTTCGGCCCCACGACCGTGTGTGTGTGCGACTACAACAACGACGGCTGGAGCGACTTGCTGTTGGACGCCGACGGCCCCTATCTCCTGGCCGGTCGGGGGCCGGGCAAGTTTGGGCACCGGACGCCGTTGGTGAAACCAAGCGGCTTGCCGGTGCCCAGGGCCGATTTCGCGGTCGGCGACCTGGACGGTGACGGCGACGAGGATGTCGTCATGCTCCGCGGCGGGCTGCCGCGGCTGCTGCGTAACGACAGTGTTGACCAAGCCCACTGGCTCAACGTCAAGCTCGTCGGCAAGAAAGTGAATCGCTGTGGATATGGAGCCTGCGTGGAGATCGCTTCCGGCGGGCATTATCACAAGCAAGCTTACCAAGACGGCCCCGTACACTTCGGCCTCGGCGATCTCAAGGGCGTCGACGTCGTCCGCGTGACCTGGCCCAACGGCGTCGCGCAGAACGTGGTCCAACCCAAGATCGATGAGGTGCTGACGATCGAGGAATATGTGAAAGTCTCCGCCTCGTGCGGGTTCCTATATACGTATAACGGCAAGGGATTCGAATTGGTCAACGAGATTCTCGGCATCGGACCGCTGGGAGTGCCGATGGCGCCCGGCGTCTATTATCCGCTCGATTGCACGGAGTTGACCAAGATTGAAGCACGCCAACTGGTCGCCAAGGACGGGTTCTATGAGTTGCGTCTGACGGAAGAGCTGCGCGAGATCACATACGCCGACCAGATCACATTGCGGGTGGTGGACCATCCGGCCGAGTTGGAGGTGATTCCCAACGAGATGTTCACGATGCCGCCGTTCCCGGAGGACAAGTTCTACGCGGTGGCGGATGGGCGGCCGCCGATCTCGGCCGTGGACGAGCGCGGCAACGACGTGCTGCCGCTCATTCTGGCCCACGACGGGCGGGTCCCGACGTTTCCCTTGACGCACTACGACGGCTTGGCCGAGCCGCACGCGCTCACACTGGATTTGGGCGACTTGTCCGGCGCGCGGCGGATCATGCTGTACCTGGACAGTTGGATCTACTGGGCGGAATCGAGCGTGGGGATGGCGATTGCTCAGGATCCGCGTTTTGCTTTTGCACCGCTTATGCTGGAGGTCCGCGACAAATCGGGGGCCTGGCGGACGGTGATCGAGTGGGTTGGCCTGCCCACCAGTAAGGGGCTGATCGTTCCGGTGGACCTGACCGGACGCTTCCCGGGCAACGATTACCACGTGCGGCTGGCGACGAATCTGCGGGTCTATTTTGATCGCATTTTCGTTTCGACAAACGATGAGGCCGACCGCTGCCGACAGACGGAACTGCCCGTCGCCCACGCCGACCTGCACTACCGCGGCTTCTCGCGGCTGACCCGCGACACGCTGGGTTACGAACGCTTTGACTACGCCGACGCGAGCCCCACCGGATCGTGGGATCCGCCACGCGGGATGTTCACACGTTACGGCGACGTAACCCCGCTGCTGGAGACGCCGGACGACATGTATGTCATTTTCGGCCCCGGCGACGAGTTGACGATGCGTTTTGACGCCCGCGGCCTGCCCAAGCTGCCCGCCGGCTGGACGCGCGATTTCATCTTTTACGCCAACGGCTGGGTCAAGGACGGCGACCTGAACACCAAGTTCTCAGATACGGTGACGCCGTTGCCGTTTCATGGCATGAGCGGCTATCCGTACCGTGACGACGAGCACTACCCGGACAGCCCGGAACATCAACAGTATTTGAAGACGTATAACACGCGGCCGGCCAAGTCGACGGTTGGCTCGTTGGTTGGTCCAGATCACCTGGCGCGTGACGGTTCAGGCGCCATCGGAGAATAATGTAGCGGCCGGAAGAGCCGCGGACTTTAGTCCGCGCGGCGCCGCGCGGGCTGAAGCCCGCGGCTCTTCAGCCTGGGGAGTATTAGCGCTAGAATTGAAATCCAGTTATCATGCGCGGGTCGCTCCGACTCGTCGTTTTCTGGCAATGAACAGCTCGTTGAGTTAGACTTACATTAGTGCTACGTGACACGTGCATTGACGGATCAGATGTGGTTGGGTGGCCCATCGCTTTAGCGGTGGGGAACGCGAATATGACGGCCAATTCGTGTCCCCCACCGCTAAAGCGATGGGCCACCCAAGCAACGATTATCCATCCACCGAGGCGTAACGGAGCACTGGCCGCCGTGTGTGCCGATGTGATGGGGCTGTGAAGGGAATATCGCCATGATAGGGAGGCGAGAAGAGCAGCGGCTGATCGGAATCACGGTTGTCATAGTCTTGCTCGGCGGACAAGCTCAAGCGGGTAGAGCCGACCCCGGAAACACGCTTGATACGCCCATCATCTTCACCCAACTCCCCATTCGACCGGAATTGGAGCAGCGGCCCGGACGTTGCGGCGGAACCCTGCGACAGGACTACGGCGAGGGCGGCCGAATCGTGCGGCTCGACCCCGGCGGCCGGCCGCGCGTGCTTACCCAGGACTTCGATAGTGCCTGCGGGGCCGACGTATCTTTCGATGGCGAGCGCCTCCTGTTCGCCGCCAAGAAGCAGCCGCAAGACACGTGGAACATCTGGGAGATGCGGGCCGACGGCTCCGATGTGCGACAGGTCACCAATAATGTCGGCAACTGCCGCAGTCCGGCGTATCAAGCCACGCTGTACACCATCGTTTCGACTGAACCGTGGTATCAGATCATGTTTGTCAGCGACGCCGCCGGGGAGATGAACGAGTATGGCTGTGGGCCGGCGACAAGCCTGTATAGTTGCAAGCTCGACGGCAGTGGCGTCCGCCGACTGACCATGAATCTCAGCGACGACTTGGCCCCCTTCCTGATGGACGACGGGCGCGTGCTGCTGGCCAGTTGGCAGCGTATGGATTTGCGGCGTGGGTTCGACGGCCGCGTGTCGCTGTTCGGCGTGAACACCGACGGCGCGGACTACGCCCTGTACTGCGGCGGCCAGGGACAACGCGTCAAACACATGCCGTGCCAGACGACCGACGGCTTGGTCGTGTTCGTCGAGGCCGACCGAGTCGATTGGGACGGCGCGGGGCAACTCGCGTCGGTGACGCTCCGGCGGCATTTCTATTCTCATCACCAGATCACGACAGACAAGCAGTATCGCTACCATTCGCCATCGCCGTTGCGGGATGGTGCAGTACTGGTGTCCTGCCGGCCGACTGACGGCAGTGCCACGCATGGGATCTATCGTTTGGACCCGCGGAGCGGAAAAGCGGAGTTGGTCTTCAACGATCCGAACTATCACGACGTGCATGCCCGTGCGCTGGTCGCCCGCCCGCGGCCCGACGGCCGTTCGAGCGTGGTGAATGAGAAGTATCCGACCGGCAGGTTCTATTGCCTCAATGCGTACTTGATTCGTCAGGCACGGAGCCCTGACGCTACAGTTCGTCCGGGACAGAGCCCGGGCGCTACAGGGCCGGCTGCACAGCCGCATATGAAACCCGGCATGATCCGGCGATTGCGGGTCATCGAGGGCGTGCCGGTGGCGGCGGACAATCGAGCAGCGTATTTGCCGCCCGGCACAGCAAGTGGCATCAGCGGGCCAGGCACATCACGGCACGGCATCGCACCGCTTGTCCAGAAACGCCTGCTCGGCGTGGTGCCCGTGGAGGAAGACGGCTCATTCAACATCGAGCTGCCGGCCGACGTGCCCGTGCAGCTCCAGACGTTGGACGAGAACGGCATGGCCCTGCGCGCCTGCGGCTGGATCTGGGTTAAACATCGCGAGCCGCGCGGCTGTATCGGCTGTCACGAGGACCCGGAACTGACGCCGGAGAATCGCTTCGTCCAGGCGGTGCAGCGCCCCTCAATGAAGCTGACCCTGCTGGCCGAGAAACGGCGGACAGTCGATTTCCGCCGCGACCTGATGCCGATCATCGCCGCGAAGTGCACGGCGTGTCATACGGGAGGTGAAGCGAGTTTGGATCTGCGAGCCGAACGGACGGATCATTTCAACCGGGCCTATCACAGTCTCTTAGCCCGCACTAATCAGGCGACGCCGATCGGCAAGCCGCTCCTGGGCAAGTATGTCCACCCCGGTCAGGCCCGGACCAGTCCCTTGATCTGGCGACTGTACGGACGAAATACGTCGCGGCCCTGGGATCCCGACTACAACGTGGACCAGACATTTCCCGTTTGTCCGCCGGCGGGGTTTGAGCCGCTAACCGCCGAGGAGAAGCTCGTGTTTATCGAATGGATCGATCTGGGCGCGCCTTGGGACGGCATTCCGGGCTTGGATGGGTTCTCCGCCATCGCGGAAAAGGACAATTCAAGCGAGGGTGTGAAATGACGCGGATCGGCGTGGTTATATTGTTCTCCATTCTGCTCTCTTTCTCGTTCGCCACGGCCGACGAACCAGCCTTGCCTACATTCGCGGACGCCACCGAGCAGGCCGGCATCAACTTCAAGCACAGCTACGGCGACCACCATCTCAGCAACATCGTCGAGGGTACCGGTCCGGGCTGCGCCTTCTTCGATTACGACAACGACGGCTACCTGGACATCTACTTCCTCAACGGCTGCTGGCTCCGGGAAGTGAACGACAACCTCGGCCGCGACCTACGCGGCAAACTCGCCAACGCCCTCTACCATAACAACTGCGACGGCACCTTCACCGATGTCACCGAAAAGGCCGGCGTCGGCGATCAGGGCTTCGGCATGGGGGCCTCGGCCGCGGACTACGACAATGACGGCGACCTCGACCTGTACGTCCTGAACTACGGCCCCAACGTGCTATACCGCAACAACGGCGACGGCACGTTCACCGACTTGTCCGCCAAGTCGGGCCTGAACGATCCATTCTGGAGTCTTTCGTCCCCCTGGCTCGACTACGATAACGACGGCGACCTCGATGTCTATGTGGCCAACTACCTGGAGTACGACGCGGGTAAGTTTCGCGACTTCTATCCCGCCGCCGGCTATCCCGGTCCCTTGAGTTATAAAGCCCAGCCGGACCGGCTCTACCGCAACAACGGTGACGGTACGTACAGCGACGTCACCAAGGAGACGGGTTTGCACTTCCCCGACGGCCGGGCCATGAGCGCCGTCGCGACGGACCTCAACAACGACGGCCACATCGACCTCTATGTAACCAACGACGCTTCGCCCAATTGCTACTTCCTGAGCGACGGCAAGGGTAATTTCACGGATCAGGCCCTGTTGTGGGGGCTCTCCTTCGGCGAGGGCGGGCAGGGGGCCTCCTCGATGGGGCCGGTCATCGGCGACGTGGACCGCAACGGCCTGCTCGACGTGTACATCCCCGATATGGCCTACGGCTGCCTGTTGATTAACAAAGGCAAGTTCTTCGCCGACGTAACCGCCCCGAGCAATCTGGCCGTCGTCTGCGGGCAGTACACCGGCTGGGGCGGCGGGCTGCTCGACTACGACAACGACGGCTACCTCGACGTCTTCGTCGCCAACGGCAACCCCCACCACGAGTACACCGAGGAAGACGTCCTGCTACGCAACGGCCACAATGGCAGGTTCATCGACGTGGCGGATCAGTCCGGTCCATATTTCCGAGAGAAATACGTCGGCCGCGGGGCCGCTTTCGCCGACTACGACAACGACGGTGACATCGACATCCTGGTCATGAATCTCAACGGCCCGGCCAAGCTGCTCCGCAACGACGGCGGGAACAGCAACAACTGGCTGACCGTGGCCCCGCTACGGGCCGGCACCAAGGTCCCGGCGATCGGAACGCGGGTTACAGTCACCGTCGGCGAGTTGAAGATGGTGCACGAAGTCGCCGCGGTCACCGGCTACCTCTCGCAGAGCGACCCGCGGGCGCATTTCGGCTTGGCCGCTGCCACCAAGGTCGATCGAGTCCAAATCCGCTGGCCCGACGGAAAGACCACAACTCTCGATAACGTCAAGGCCAATCAGATTCTCAACGTCATCCAGGACACAAATTAATGTCAGGGAAACAACACATCGCGAAACGGCGCGTATTTCGTCAGGCACGGAGGCCTGACGCTACAAGTCTGCTACTCGCGGTGCTGGCCGTGATCGGTTGGGCCAACGCCGCCGACCAGGGTGTCTCGGATCGGCATCCGATTTATGTCGGCGTCCAGGCTTGTACTAAATGCCACGCGGGCTGTGCCGCCGGCCACCAGTTCAGTCTCTGGCGGGCATCGGAGCACGCGAAGGCCTACGCCGTCCTGTGGAGCCCCGAGTCGAAGAAGATCACAGAGCTGAGCGGGATCACCGAGGAACCGCATGAGGCCGCCGTGTGTTTGGGTTGTCATGCCACGGCCGCCGAGTCGGAAGCCTGGGAGAAGGAGGACGCTTTCCGTCTGGAGGACGGCGTGCAGTGCGAGAAATGCCACGGCGCCGGGAGTGAATACATGGCGCCCGCCGTCATGATGAACCCCGAGCAGGCCATGATGGCCGGCATGAAAATGCCCGACGAGCGGACCTGCATGATCTGTCACAACGTCAAGGGTTCGCACGTCGCTATCCTCGGCTCGCCGGTATTCGACGTGAAAGCGGGGATGAAAGCCATCGCGCACGCCAAGCCGGACCGAATCGAGACGTCGCCGATCCGCCCCACGGACGCTGAAGTCGTCACCGGCGGCAAGCCCCACTACATCGGCGTCATGGCATGTGCCAAGTGCCACCAGGGCATGATGATGAACTACCAGTTCAGCAAGTGGCGGCTCGGCAAGCACGCCCGGGCATACGCCGTGCTGGGCACGCCTTTCGGCTATGAAATGGTGACCAAGGCGGGCGTCAAGGGCGATCCGCAAAAAGCCCCCCAGTGCCTGCGCTGTCACACGACCGGTATGTCCGTAAGCAAGGATCGGCATACTTTCGCCGGGGTGGATATGACCGAGGGCGTCCAGTGCGAAAGCTGTCACGGGCCAGGCAGCGAGTACGCCGCCGAAGCCGTAATGCGTGATCCGCGGGCCGCCCGGCAGGCCGGTTTGAAACCCGTGACTGCGGAGACGTGTCGGACCTGTCACGATAACGCCCATGGGCGCAAGTTCGATTATGAAGCGTCCTTGAAGAAAATCGCCCATTCCACGCAGCCGCCGAAGCACGAGCGGCAGGTTCTTGGTCCGCGCTACAAGACGCCGCTCAATCTGGCCCTGTCGCCCGACGGCCGGGAGCTGTACGTCGCCTGCGAAGCTTCGGACACGGTGATCGTGGTGGACGTGGCGACCCGCCAGGTCGCGGCCGAGATCGAGACCGGCGGCCAGCCGACCGACGTGACCTTCAGCCCAGACGGCTCCCGTGTCTACGTCACGCACCGCCTGGATGACACCTTGGCCGTCATTGACACCCACACTCGCCGCGTCCTGAAAACGATCCCCGTCGGCGACGAGCCCCACGGCGTGCTGACCGACCAAGAAGGCCGGTACATCTACATTCTCAACACCTCGGCGGACAGCATTTCCGTGCTGGATACCGATACTCTCCGAGAGGAAAAGCGCCTGTCCGCCAGCCGCGGTCCCTGGTCGCTGGCTCTGAGCCCGGACGGCAAGCTGATCGCCGCCACCAATACCCTCTCGCGTTTCGTCAAGTTCCGGCAGCCCTCGCTCTCGGAGGTCACAATCATCGATACCGAGCAGGCCGTGGTCGAGCGCCGCATCGAAGTCCCGGCTGTGAATCTCATGCAGGGCATCGCCTGGCACCCCAGCGGCGAGTTCGCCCTGATCACGTTGAACCGCACGAAGAACCTGGTCCCGATGACCCGCTTGATGCAGGGCTGGACCATTACGAACGGGATGGGCATCGTTTGGCGTGACGGCCGCGTGGACCAGGTCCTGCTCGACGAGCCGCACATGTGCTTTCCCGACGCCGCCGACGTGGCGATCAGCCCGGACGGCAAATACGCCTTCGTGACCAGTTGCGGCTCGGACCGCGTGGCGGTGGTCGATATCGACAAGCTGATCACGATGTTGAAAGAGGCCTCGGACTACGAACGCGAGCACGTCTTCCCCAACCACTTGGGCAAGCCGACGGAGTTCGTCATCAAGCATATCCCGACCAAGAGCAGTCCGCGGGGCGTTTTGTTCTCTCACGATGGACAGACCGCGTTTGTCACTAATGCCCTGGACGACTCCCTGACCGTGATCGACATGGCCAGGCTTGACGCCGTCGGCCGGATCGACCTCGGCGGCCCGCGGGAGATCACCAAGATCCGCTACGGGGAGCGGCTCTTCCACAGTGCCGACATCACGTTTCGTCGCCAATTCTCGTGCCATTCGTGTCACCCCGACGGCCACATCGACGGTCTGACGTACGACATCGAGCCGGACGGCATCGGCCTCAGCCCGGTGGATAACCGCACGCTGCGGGGGATTCTCGATACCGCCCCGTTCAAGTGGGAGGGCACCAACCCGAGCCTCCAACGACAGTGCGGCCCGCGCTTGGCGGTCTTTTTCACCCGGATCGATCCGTTTACGCCGGAGGAGCTGTCCGCCTTGGACAACTACATCTGTACGATCCCGCGTCCGCCGAATCGCTATCGGCCGGTCGGCGGCACGCTGACCCCCGCCCAGCGGCGTGGCAAGCTGGTTTACGAACGGACGATGACCAACGATGGGCGGATCATCCCGCTCGACAACCGCTGTAGTACGTGTCATTGTCCGCCGTACTTCACCGACCGCACGGTGCGGGACATCGGCACGGGGATGTGGCTCGACCGCGAGTTCGAGTTCGACGTGCCGCACCTGAACAACATTTACGACTCGGCCCCGTACCTGCACAACGGCATCGCCGAGACGCTGGAGCAGATTTGGACCGACTATAATCCATACGACCAGCACGGCGTGAGCAACGACATGACCAAGGATCAGTTGAATGATCTGGTTGAGTATCTCAAGACGTTGTGACGGCCCCTCGTAGCGGCCGGGCTCCGTACCGGCCGTGGGAACGTGGGAATGTGGGAACGTGGGAATGTGGGAACGTGGGAACGTGGGAACGTGGGAACGTGGGAACGTGGGAACGTGGGAAGGTGGGAAGGTGGGAAGGTGGGAACGTGGGAATGTGGGAACGTGGGAACGTGATAACGTGATAACGTGATAAC
>JAGMDK010000073.1 GCA_023128695.1 Phycisphaerae bacterium | reverse complement strand
ACTTCGTGGCCGTCGCGGGGGGCGACTGCTACAGTCTCGGCCTGAAGGGCGACGGCTCGATCGTGGCGTGGGGATGGAACCAGTACGACCAATGCGACGTGCCGGAACCGAACACGGACTTCGTGGCCGTCGCGGGGGGCTTTGGCCACAGTCTCGGGCTGAAGGGCGAGCCGGGCCCAGGGAACGAGCCACCCGTGGCGGACGCCGGCGGGCCATACTTTGGCACAGTTGACCAGCCGGTTACGTTTGATGCTTCGGACAGCCAGGACCCCGACGGCACTATCGTGGGCTACCGCTGGGACTGGACGGACGACGGTGAATGGGATACCGACTGGCTGCCAGAGCCGATCACCACTTACGCTTACGATGCCGAGTTCGTGGGTCAGCTCAAGCTGGAAGTGGAAGACGACGGCGGCGACAGAGATACCGGTTCGGCACTCGTTTGGGTCGGGGGTGGTGGCGACGCGCCGCCGGTCGCCGACGCCGGTGGCCCATACGGCGCGCTGCAGTTCGTGCCGATGATGTTTGACGGCACTCGCAGCTACGATCCCGACGGCCAGGTCGTGCGATACGACTGGAAGTTTCACACCGCAGACTCGTGGTGTAACGACGTTGGCCCCACGCCGCAGTTCATGTACATGGCGACAGGGCCACAATTTGTGACGTTGCGGGTCCATGATGATCATGGGGCAATTGACACAGCAAGCACGTGCGTGACGGTTTATGACGACCCCTCCGCTCTGCCGCTGGCCTTCATCGACTCCATCACACCCCATCCGGCAGTTTACGGTGAGCCAGTCCAGTTCCAGGGCCACGGCCGGACCATCGAAGGGGGGTTTACTATGAGCGCGTACGAGTGGTCATCGGATGTCGACGGGATCATAGGGACCTCTGCGGAGTTCACGACCTCGACCCTCTCGCTCGGGAGGCACGAGGTATCGTTTCGCGTTCAAGCTCCAAACGGCATCTGGTCTCAGAGCGCGACCGACGTTCTATTAATATCTGAGGACGAGAACTACGGCACGACGATCGTCACCCCTCCGTATCGCTGGGCACATGCCGACTATGGCGGCCTTGGTCTGCTTGCGGCTGCTTATCAACAATCGAACTTGAGCAATGGCAGTTTCAACACGATTGCGTCCGCTGGCGTCATAGGGGGCGTATACTCCTGGGCTTGGCAGGGTCTCTCGCTCGCGGTGCGGAACCCGAAGGAAATAACCATTGACGGCGAAATCATCCACGTGAGCGGAAATCCACAGTACGGTATCTCCTGCGTAGCAGGCAACGCGAAGTTGGGCTGGATCGACTACAATCATAACTCGCAAGTCGACGATGGGGAGTGGTTTGCCGACTACATTGATCCGCCGCTCAGTTTCGAGACGGCGCTTGCCAAGATCATCTCTGCCGCGTGCATGATAGTCGGTGCCGCTGCGGGCCCAGATTTGCCCGGGATAGGTGCTGCTGCGCCGTGGATCTCCCTGCTCGCTACGTTCGTGAGTGGACCACAGGTTGTCTATGATGTATACGAAGCGGACCCGGAACATGACTTCAAGAATGTCCGCTTTACCTTCGACGCCGACGGAGGCGAAATTACCCACGTAGCGGTTGGCATCAAGTCCGAGGCATCGGCTTGTATCCTGGGTACGGGCGTGGCGGCGATCGGTGGCCAGTTATCAAAGGTGAAGATCACGGGGATGTACCCACCGGATCAACCCGACGTGACGGGGCCTGAGCCGCCGGTAGGCTATGTCGACGTTCCGTATGAGTTTACGGCGACCGCGACCGATGTGACCCCCACGGATGATGTCTCCTACGAATTCGATTGGGGCGACAGTAGCGGGAGTGGATGGACAGAATTCGTGCCTAGCGGCACAGGCGTTACCAGGAGCCACGCGTTTTCGGAACCCGGCGAGTACGACGTGATCGCGAGAGCGTGGGACGGCGACAGCATCTTGGTGCTCGCCGAACAGATAGACATGATCTCGGAGGACTCAGCTCTCTACACGATGTTGATCGTCGAGCGCGGCGACGTCGTGTTTACCGCGCTGTGTCCGATGGATCTGGTGATAACCGATCCCGAGGGGCGCCTGGTGGCCAAGACGTGGTCGAGCGTGCCGGGCGTCGAGTACGTTGAGAAGGACCTGAACAGGGACGGGGAGTTGGATGATCGCGTTCTCATCCGGGACGCTTTGAGCGGAACGTACAAGGTCAGGGTACTGCCAGAAGCGGATGCCGACCGGTCGGAGACCTTCAGCCTCTTCGCCTCCTCGGGCGGTAAGAGCTTCGTTCTCGCCAGGGATGTGCGCATCTCGGACATTCCGGAGGGAGGATATCGCTTTGTGATGGGCGGGAAACCCGATGTGGAAGATGCCGCGGTTGACTCAGGCACGGTGCAACCGATTTCGGGCCGCTAAGACCCGGGCAGGGAGTAAAGGGTGAATGCGGTAGCGGGAAGAAATGTTCGGGAGATTAACATGATCGAGAGACGAGTGCGAGTAGTGGCCTGTTTTGGCTTGGCAAGCATGATGTGCTTCGCCCTGACGCGGGCAGCATCGGCTCAATGCGAGGTAACGTGCCCGCCGGGCGCGAGCATCGAGAGCGAAACCTGCGGCGACGACACGAACGGCGGGTGTTTCATGGCAACGCCGGCTTTCGAGCCGATCGCGTGCGACGAGACGTATTGCGGGACGGGATGGGCCGACGAAGGGGCTCACGACACTGACTGGTACGAGATCGTGACCACCGAGCAGATGGCCCTGACCTGGGTGGTAGAGGCGGAGTTCCCCGTGGTGATCGGTCTGATCGAGACGACCACGCCCGGCTCGGGCAACTGCGAGGACATGACCGGCTCCCTCGACCCGTTTGCCGTTGGCGAGCCGTGCGAGGTGGTCAGCGTGACGACGGAGTGCCTCACGGCGGGCACGTACTGGCTCTATGTGTCGCACCAGAGTTACTTCGACTGGCCCTGCGGCGCCGACAACGACTACGCGGCGACGCTGACGTGTGCCGTGTGTGGTGTTCCGCTGGGAGCATGCTGCTTCATAGACGGCAGTTGCACGCCGGACTTGGCGGAATACGAGTGCGAGGCCCTTGACGGCACGTGGCAGGGTGAAGGGGTCAGTTGCGATCCGAACCCGTGCCCGCAGCCGGAGATCGGCGACTACTGCGGCCTGCCGCTGGTCGTGAACCTGCCGGCCGAGCTGCCGTATGGCGACATTAGTCAGTACACCTGCGAACGGGTGAACAACTATCAGGAGACCTGCCTTGACAGTTACGATGGCGGCGAAGAGATCATCTACGAGCTCAACGTCACGGAGATGACGGACGTCGAGATCACGCTTGATCCGAAGACCACGGAATGGACCGGGATCGTGCTCGATGATTCCTGCCCGCCGGACGAGGACTGCATCGCTTTGAGCACGAGCCAGGACGCATCGCCGCACGGCCTCGGCTGCTTGCGTCTGACTCCAGGCATCTACTATGTCATGGTCGATACCTGGCCGTTCCCGGACTGTATCGAGGATTTCGACCTGACGATCGAAGCCTGCACGGTGATCGGCCGCTGCTGCTACGGTAGTAATCCGGTGCAGTGCGCTGATGTCGGCGAGACGGATTGCCTGACCATCTACGAGGGCGAGTGGACCGAAGGGCTGAACTGCACGGAGAACCCGTGTCCAGAACCGATCGGAGAAATGTGCGAGGAGGCCACCATTATTGCGGCGGTTCCATATTTCCAGTCGGTTGACAACGACGAAGCGGCTGCCGATGGGCCGGAGGGGACCTGCGACAAGTACTACCCGACCAGCGGTGGCGTGATGCAGAACGACGTCTGGTGGGTCTGGACGGCTGACAGCGACTGCGACGCCACCCTGACCGTTACGCCGACCGGCTACGATGCGATTGTCACGGTGCGGGACAACTGCGACGATCTGACTGAGCTGTACTGCGCCGACGGCGGCGGCACGGGTGAAGTCGAGGCGATTATCTTCTCTGCTGCGAACGGCACAACCTACTACTTCCAGGTCGGTGACACGGGGAGCTACGAAGGTGGCGGACCAACGCTCATCGAGCTG
This sequence comes from Phycisphaerae bacterium, assembly GCA_023128695.1. Taxonomy (GTDB): domain Bacteria; phylum Planctomycetota; class Phycisphaerae; order UBA1845; family Fen-1342; genus JAGMDK01. The sequence continues at coordinate 2,266 of JAGMDK010000073.1, read as the reverse complement.
ACCTGTGCATATGGCAGCGGCGCTTGCTGCCATTATGACGGGAGTTGCGAGGTGCTCAGCTTTGCTGACTGTGCCATCAGCGGCGGTCAGTATCAAGGCGAAGGCACGACGTGCGATCCGAACCCATGCGAGCCGTTCTATTGTGAGTCCTTGGGTGGATGCGAGGAACACATCAGCAACGTGCTGGTGGGTGACATCGATAACTCCAGCGCGTGCGATGGGTATGCCGACTTCACGGTCCTATCGACGAACATGTGGCCTAGGCGCGAGAGTGAGATCACGGTAACCAACGGCGAACCTCACGACGGCGATCAGTGCGGGATGTGGGTAGATTGGAACGGGGACTATGACTTCGACGACGCAAACGAGACGATTGTCGTGAACGGGACACCGGGCTTGGGGCCGTACACAGCGGTGATTACGCCGCCGAGTGACGCGGCCCTCGGGGATACCACTTTGCGTGTCCGCATTGCGTGGGCTGGTAGCGTATTGCCTTGCGGAGCGACGGCGTACGGCGAGGTCGAGGACTATACGCTTCACGTGTGTCCCCAGGCCGACTTCGACCAGGACTGCGACGTGGACATCGACGACTTCAACACATTCGCCGATTGCCTGGCCGGTCCGGATGTTTTCGACCCGCCGCCGGGTTGCGATCCGGTGCTTTTCGCCCAGACCGACCTTGATGGCGATGGTGACGTTGATCTGGCAGACTTTGCGGGATTCCAGCAGAGGTTCACAGGGAGCCCGTAGCGGGCCGTTTACCCGGCTTGTAGGGGCTCCGGGAACGGGTCTCGAAAGACGTTCGAGCCCCGTTCGCCCGCCGGTCGACCCGGCGGCTATTTTCAGAGCAAGCCAAGGCGTGCAGGGATTATCTGTACTCAGCTTTAGCCGGACTTTTTCGCAAACCGTGTTGTTAGCGGACACCTTGGGGGCGGCGTTGCAAACCGGCGTCTGCTATGAGGCCGCCGCCCGCCAACTCTACACGCTCAGTGCCGCGACGCGTGCTTCCATTCGGTTCCGCTGGGGGCGGGTATTTCCCCGTGTTCTACGGCCGGTACAGAGCCCGGCCGCTACATTTCCACGCCGGTAAAGTGCGTCCCGGACGCACCAATCCCGGGCTACGCCGCGCGCGCCGCGCGCAGGCAGAATACATCGTCGCGTTCGATCAGTTCGGCGATTCGCAGGCCGGCGTCCGCGAGCAGCGTCTCCCATGACTGCGGATCCGGGAGGTGATCGCCGGCGACCGGGCCGCCGATTCGGTCGTGAAAGGCGTTGATGGTCTGCCGACTGTCCAGATGCAGCACCAGCAGCGCGCCGCCCGGTTTCAGCGCGCGGGCCAGATGGCGGAGTGCCGCGGCCTGGTCGCGGAAGTGCGGGAACACGTGCATGCACCAAACCAAGTCATACAGTGCCCGGCCCAGATCATCCGAGCAGACGTCGGCGTGGCGAAACTCGGCCTCCACGCCGCGGGCCTGCGCATGGGCGATCATGGCCGGGGAGAAGTCCAGTGCGGTGACGCGGCCGGGGCGGACCTGTTCCAGCAGCCAGTTGGTGACCAGACCGGTACCGCAGCCGACTTCGAGCACGTCATCCCCGGCCTGGAGGCCGAGCGTGGGTTGCAGTTGATCCAGCCGGGCCAGCGTTTCCGCGATGGGCGGCTGGTCGGCGTCCCACTGGGGCGCCAGACGATCAAAGAACGCGATACGCGGGTCCGGATCAGGCATGTTGATCCTCATTCAATTCCCCCAGCTTGCCATTGTGCATTGCAACGAGTATTACAAACGTCAGGATCGTATGTCGGGGCACGAACGTCAAGCGGGTCGGTGCGGAGCCTGCCGGCCGGGTGGGCGCCAGGAAGGTGGGTAAACTGGTGGGGCGGCCCTCCGCGGCCGCCAGCAGACCGTATTGGCGGGCACGGAGGCCCGCCCCACCCACTATGTTGACGCTCACCCCCCGGAGGCCGTGGATATGGAGAGCAATCCGCTCGGAACAGGCGTCGCGCGTGTCTGCCAATCCAATGTCCAGAGGGTGGCCCATCGCTTTAGCGGTGGGGGACACGAATGGGCTGGTAATTCGCGTCCCACTCCGCTAAAGCGATGGGCCACCCGGAGAGCTTTCCAGGCGGCAATGGTATGTTTGGCGGGACTGTCACTGTTCTACGGCGGTTGCGGGCGCAGCAATTCCGATCAGTCGGCCTACCCGGTCGCGGCTTCCAACGCCTATCTCGAATCGGCGGCGCGGGAGTTACTCGGCGACGAGCAGCCGG
>JAGMDK010000072.1 GCA_023128695.1 Phycisphaerae bacterium | reverse complement strand
GGGATTGCCGGCTGCTGCTGCGCTTCGATTTCCAGGCGTCGTTGGACCAAAAGCTGGCGGCGCTGGCGGACCAGGGGCTGAAGATCGCCGTCATCAAGCTCGATGGCGGGCTATGTGAGCCGAACACCTATCTTCAAGCCGCTCGCCAGGTGGCCGACGCGCTGGTTGAGCGCGGCTTGCTCGGCCAGGCGCCCGCGGACGAGCGGCTCGCCGCGCTCAAGCAACGGATGGCAAGCAACACCGAGTGGGCCCGGCGGCGGATCGCCGAGACGAAGCTGCCGGGGACGCCGGTCGTCACCAGTAAGCATCAGGCCGACTTTTGCCGCTTCCTGGGCCTCGACGTGGTCGCCACCTTCTCCGGCACGGACACCGCCTCCGTCGGCGAGATCAACCGAGCGCTCGAAAGCGGTGCGACGGCGAAGACAATTATCGCCAATCTGCCCGAGGGGCGTCGCCTGGCGGATGCCCTGGCCGAGCGGCTGGGTGCCAAGGTCGTGGTGTTCGGCAACTTCCCCGATCTGGCCCAGCACCACGGTCGCTTCGACGAGCTCTTCCGCGACAATGTCCGTCGTCTCATCGAAGTCGCAGCGCCATGACCGCTCCGGATGTCATCATCGAACAACTCCACGTGGCCGCCGCCGGCCGCACGATCCTCTCCATCGATCACCTGGCGATCGAGCGCGGCGAGGTGCTGGCGGTGCTTGGGCCGAATGGGGCGGGCAAGACCACGCTTCTGAAGACGTGCCTGGGCCTGCGACGCCCGACGTCCGGCCGCGTGACGATCCTGGAACAGCCCGTGACGCAACTTGGCAGTGCCGCGTTAACTCGTCTCCGCCGCCACATCGGCTATATTCCTCAAGAACTCGCCGCTCACAGCCAAATGCCGCTCACGCTGCGGGAGGTCGTGGCGATCGGGCGGACCGGGATCGCGGGCTTGCTGCGACCGCTACGCCATGAAGATTGGGAGATTATCGACGAAGGAATCGCACGGCTCGGCCTGGAGCCGCTGCGCGACGAACCCTATGCCCATCTCTCCGGCGGCGAGCAGCGCAAGACGTTGATCGCCCGCGCGATGGTCCAGCAGCCTCAGATCCTCATGCTCGACGAACCGACGGCCCATCTGGACCTCGGCTGGCGCGAGCACATCGTCTCGACGCTCGATCAGTTGTACGAGCAGGCGCGGCCAACGTTGATTCTGGTCTGCCACGAGCTCGAGGTCTTGCCGGCCTGCTGTCGGCGAATTGTCCTGCTTCAAGATGGCCGGGTGCTCGATCAGGGCACGCCGGAGGAGGTGTTGACGCCTGAGCGGGTCGCGGAGCTCTACGGCCCCGGCCTGCGTGTACTGCACGAATCGAACCGCCACGCGGTGATTCCTTTTGAGGGGGGCCGCGGATGATGGATCTGAGTAGTGAATTCAGAGTAGCGAGTTGGTTGTTCCATTGCTGGGGAGGGCTGAGTAATGGACCGCGCTCTGTATACTGTATTCTATATTCTGTATTCTATATTCTGTACTCGGGTTGTTCCGTTGATGGGGTGGGGTGAGTAATGGATCTGCTGTTCTGGTTGCCGGTGATGTGCGCGGGGGTGCTGTCAGGGGCGTCGTCGGCGATGCTCGGCGTCTATGTGGTCGGCATGCGCATCCCGTTCCTGGCCGTCTGCGTCTCGCACGCCGCCTTGGCCGGGGCGGTATTCGGCTCGCTCTTCGGGCTCAGCGGACAGATGATGCTGTTGCCGGCCCTCGCGGCGGCGATCGCAACCGCACTGCTGCTCGGCTTGATGGAAGGGCGCGGCGTGCAGATGGACGCCAATATCGTCATCGGCGTCCTGTTCTCACTGTCGATGGGGCTGGCGTTTCTGGGGATCGGTCTGTTCGGCGTGCTCGGCCGCTCGGATAACGAGGTGCGCAGCCTATTGTGGGGCAGCCTGAACTTCTGCCGCTGGAAGGATGTCTACCTGATGGTCGCCACCACGGCGGTGCTCGGGCTGTTCATTTGGCTGTTTCGCAAGGAGTTGCGGGCGATCATGTTTTCCCGCCTGCACGCCGTGGCCGCCGGGATTCCGGTTGGGCTGATTTGGACCGGGTTCCTGATCCTGACCAGTGCTTCGCTGACGGTTAATTTCCAGACGGTGGGGGGGCTGATGATCTACAGCCTTATTACCAACCCCGCCGTGGCGGCCTTTCAGCTTGCCAAGGGTCATGACCGCGTGCTGCTGCTGGCCATCGCACTCGGCGGCCTGGTCAGTCTGTGCGGCTTTCTGCTCGCCTTCGCGACGGACCTGCCGACCGGGGCGACGATCGTCATTCTGTCATCGTTGTTGGTGGGGGCGGCCGCGGCAATCGGCCATCTGCGCAAGCGCGGTCGCGCGGCCCAGCGTTAGCAAGTTGCGGCAGAGCATTAGTGCTCTGTCACGCATCACTTGATGGGTGGCACGGCTGTGTCAGCCGTGTATAAGTCGCAGGTATTCACGGCCGACACGGCCGTGCCAC
>JAGMDK010000071.1 GCA_023128695.1 Phycisphaerae bacterium | reverse complement strand
CGCTCAAACCGCGGCCACTCCGCCGCCGCCCCCGGCACCGGTCGTCATCGAGGCCGCCACTCCTTCATTCGCGGGCCGGACGGCTCATGCCGGCCTTTCGTTTCTGGGCAAGCTGCTGTTGCTGATCGGACTGGTGGTCGCGGTCGGGCAGGGCGCCTTTCGCCAAAGCCCCCTGGCCAACGATCTGTGCGCCGAAGAGCCGGACGTCCGGCCGTTGATCGAGCACGGCATTCCTCCCGGAGCAATCCTGATGACGCTCGTCCTGGGCAGCCTGTTTCTGATCGTCGCTCGGAGAAAGGACGGCCTGCGCCACTTTTTCCGCGGCTGCCTCGGTTGTGCCTGCACGCTGTGGGGGGCCGTGGTGGCGATCGCGTGGGGGACCCCCGTCATGCAGATTCTCTTCGCCGATCAGGACTTGAGCAGGCTGCAAGGGCCGGGGATGTGGGGGACCCTGGTGATGATGGCGCTCTCGTTCGGAGCCGGCGTCCTCCTGCTGCTGTGGCCCAAAGCCGAGCCCAACAAGCCGATCGTCATCTAGGAGGAAGCCACGATGGCAGGTATGTCACTAGCCCCGATCATTCTGATTGTCCTGGCCGTGCTGGTCATCCTCCTCTTGGTGTTGCCCGGGCGAGGGCACTGGCTGCGCATCACCCTGTTGGTTCTGCTGATAATGGCCGGGGCAGGCGTGTTCGTCGCCGCGTGGACGTACCGTTGCGCGGGCCGGGAGCGCAGTGTAGCCTTTACCAGAGCACAGGCTCGATCTGAACAGGCCCGGGAGCAAGCCGCGCAAGCCCGCCTGGAACTCGGCGACGGCACGTTCACCATCACCGCCGAGGTTCCAGAAATCCCGGAAATCGACCGGCAACTGCTGGCGGATATCCGCCTGCCGGCGCGGTTTGAAAACCGGAAGCTGATCGTCGGCGGCTTCGCGACCCAAGAGTACGGCGCCGACACGCCACCGCCGCCCGATCCCGTGGAAGGTAATCGCCGGCGTGCGAACGAAAAAGCGTTGCAGGCCGCCGTTCGGCATGAATTGGCAGAGGAGTTGGCCGATTATCTCGACAACTTGCTGACCCAGGGGGCACCGGTTGAATCGGGGCTCGCTCAAGTGCGCGCCTCTCTCAGACAGCTCACACTCGAGCAACGTCGGCTCCTCGTCGGTCACCTCGTCCGAGAGCACATCGCGATTGGGCGTAACCAGCTCATCGAGACGAGCAACCCGGAGACCGGCGCGGCGCTGAACTACTTCGCGCGGGAGATCAGCATTGATCCTGATGAAGTTGAGCAGTTGGTGCTATCAACGGTATCGCCGGCGCGGCACGAATCCCGCGTGAGCACCACCACGGCGATCCTGGGCACTGTGGGCGTGCTGATCGTGGCCGCCGTTGTCCTCAAGGTCACGACCCGCCGACACGTCCGTCGCCGCGCGGCATAGCAGTCCGCCGCGGAAGTCGACTTCGGCCGAAAATGTACCGGCCGGGCTCCGTACCGGCCGAGTCTGATGTAGCGGCCGGCCCCCGTGCCGGCCGGGCGTGTGCGGCGTGCCACTGCTCTTGAGCAGTGTCTTCTATTGACCAGCGGTAGCTTAAGCACTGCTCAAGAGCAGTGGCACACATCCACACAAGAGTGTAGCGGCCGGCCCCCGTACCGGCCGTAGAATTACCAGGCGGGCTTCGGGGCTTACGGCCGGTACAGGGCCCAGACGCTACATGACTTTTGTATCCAATCGTCAATCCGCAATCGAGATGCGGAGCCCGGCCGCTACATTTGTCGGCCTATTACGGACAGGTCGTGTTCATGAGCGCGACTAGCGGATCGAGGTCGCGCCAATCCACGGTGCGGTCGGCATTCACGTCGTTATTCCCGAACGGGCAGCTGGGGTAGCCGGGCAGGAACATGGCCTCCCAGGCGACCACGTCGTCGTTCATCGCGGCGGTGAAGAAGTCGATGTCGCGCCAACTGATCTCGCCGTCGCAGTTGCTGTCGCCGCGGCAGATGGTGGAGGACTTCAGCCCGAGACTGTGGGCCCAGCCCGCCGCGACGGCCACGAAGTC